>DAXF01000008.1:1734-5849 GCA_002506255.1 Methanomassiliicoccaceae archaeon UBA367 | reverse complement strand
ACGACGCTCTTCCGATCTATTCGAATGCCGCCCGACATATCTTAGGAATGATAACAGGGGGAAGTGCATATTCACTTCCGAGATGAAGAAAGGGCAGATCGTGATGTTCCCTCTGGCACATGCGGAGGGCAAGCTCCTCAGCGAGGATCCGCGCTTCGTAGAGAAGCTGGAGGAGAACGATCAGGTGGCATTCAGGTACGTAGGTCCCGGAGGCGCGAAAGCGGTGTATCCGTGGAATCCAAACGGCTCCCCATCAGATATAGCCGGCATATGCAATCCCGCAGGGAATGTCCTGGGTATGATGCCCCATCCGGAAAGGGTGCTGACAAGGTACACCCATCAGGACTGGACCAGGAACGGCCAGCCTGAGGAAGGGGACGGAATGATGGTATTCCGCTCCGTGATGAAGAAGCTGACTAAGTGATCAGATCTCCACGCGGACGTCCACCCTGTCGCCGTCGTTGATGCTCAACGTACGTCTCAGATGGTACTGGCACACTATCTCGATGATGTCCTTGTAGTGGGACCTCTCGGGGACGACGATGGCGCAGTCAACGTTCCTTATCTTCGCCTTGTAGGCGATGACGCCGCCGAAGCTGCGCCCATCCTTGTTGAACCCGTCTATCATATGGCCCGAAGTTCCCTTGATCAGGTCGAGCTTGCCGATGTCCTCCTTGTCCACATGCACATTAAGGGTGCCCTCATAGGGCTTAAAGCCGAGAACGTTGTTGAATTGCTCCATGTAATCATTCTGGCATATGTAGTATCCGCCTTCCCCCATGCCGCTCTTGACGGTGCCGTGCAGGACTATATGGTCGGAAAGCTCGAATATGCGGCGGTACTCGTTGTACTCTCTTTTCAATTCCTCGATCCCCTCCAGGGTGAGCTTTATCCTCTGCTTCCTGGCTCCCAGGTCCCTGGTTATGTATTTTCTTTCCAGTAGTTCCAAGATCCTTTTGGATGCGGACTGCTGGCTCATCTCCAATGCTTCGCCTAGCTCCCGAGAGGAGACGGCTATGTAGTCGTCTATCCCTCCCAGGAGAGCGATCTTCCTGAGGGCGAAAGTGTACTTCTCATCCATCTGGGAACCACCTTTGTACAGATTGGTTAATGGGTAGATAAAAGTTTGAGTTTGTAAGAGGTTTCATATCCTGTCGGCCTGGATCCATCTGGCGGTACCGGAAGACGAGCTCAATGCGAGAACTCCGACAGCGAGCAATATGAGGACTGCACCCAGGTAGAGGTCCACAGTCCCATATATTGTGCCGAACGCCAGTACAGCTATGTTGAGGAAGGACATGAAGATCATGACGCTCCTCTTCATGCTGCCGTTGACGTTGAGCTCTCCGCTGACAGCGAAGAACAGAACGGCAGACAGAAGGGGAAGCCCGATCTCCACCATTATATTGCTGCTGCCCGCATCGAAGGTCAGTGCGGTTCCGATTATGCAGATGATCCCGCCAAGGATGGCCAGGGTCTTTCCTGCCGATACCATAGTGGGTTTGTCTGTCATTAGAACACCTTTGGGTAGGATAGCTCTCCTTATTTATTAAAGTGGGTGTCATTCGAAGATGAATTTCAGACCCTGGATTATCAGCCACGCTGAGAATCCGTAGGTAGCCGGTACCCAGAATTCCGAGGTCCCGTTGGTAATGAGCAATGCGAGAAGCGAGAAGACCAGCACAAGGGATACGCCCCCGACGAGGACCTTCTCCTCTATCCAGTCGTTTATGGTCATGAGCACCACACCCAGAAGTATGGAGATGACCATGACGTCCATCAGCATCCCGTGCATATCCCAACTGTTTACGAGGGCAGTGATGTTCATGGACATTAGCCCGGCGATCAGGAATAACACGCCGGCGGCGGAAAGGACATCCCTCCTCCTTAGCCAAATGAGGTCGATGCCGAAGACGGCCACCAGAGTCCCGCTGATGGTGAGTCCTACGCTGAAGACCTTCTCGTATATCGTTTCGCAGTTCAGATAAGGTATGAAAGATTGCTGGTTGAGCACCCAGTCCGGTCCCGTGCTCCCGAAGAGCACGACCGCAGAGAGAATCATCCCCGCGGCAAGGGCCAAGAGCCCCGTCAGTTTATCTTTCCGTTCGGCCTGCACGTCGGCTGACATGAGATGTTAAACACCGTTGATTCCAATATATACTTAACTGATGCGGAGAAGCAGGTTTTTGTACATATGGAACATTGAAGAACCGAGCACAAATGAAGATAATCTATTTCGTCGGCACGGCCGGAAGCGGCAAGAGCACCCTCGTCAGCACATACCGCTCATGGCTCCTGGAGAGGGGCATCGACGTTGCGGTCCTCAACTTGGATCCAGGGGCGGACGCACTGCCCTACGAGGCGGATGTGGACATAAGGGAATGGGTGTCCATGAACGAGGTCATGGACGAGTACGCTCTGGGACCAAACGGAGCTCAGGTGGTCGCTGCCGATCTCATGGCGCTAAATGTGAGCAAGCTCACCGAGGCCGTTGAAGGGATGAGGAGCACGTTCCTGCTGGTGGATACCCCCGGGCAGCTGGAGCTGTTCGCCTTCAGGGAGTCCTCCAACGTGATAATGGAAGCTCTAGGGAAAGAGAGGTCGATGACGGCTTACCTTCTGGATCCGATGCTTTGTAGAAGTCCCAATGGGTTCATCTCATCTCTTGTGCTATCATCCCTGGTGCAGTTCAGGTTGGGCGTTCCTATGATCAACGTACTGACGAAAACGGATACCGTTGACCGGGAAACAGTTGAAAGAATGGTGCTCTGGCACAGTGATGAGTATGCCTTGTACTCCGATCTGTCGGATGAGAGCGCAGACCCCAGCACTGTAGTGGGACAGGAGCTCTATAAAGCCGTAGAGGGCCTCGGTATGTTCGGGGACGTCCTCGCAGCATCCTCGGAAACCGGCGAAGGCATGGAAGGGATATACGCCGCCGCAGGACAGACGTTCTTCGGCGGCGATGACCCCGATGCGGATTCAGACTGAGCTCATCCGAACATCAGGGCCGGAACCGGTTTGACCTTGTTCCTTCCTGCCTCGAGCACCTTTATCTTGGCATCGAGGAAGTCATTCATGGTCACAGTGTCCCTGTTGTCTCTTATAGCCAGCATCCCGGCTTCCGTGCAGATGGATTTTATCTCCGCTCCGGAGGCGCCTTCGGTGAGCTCCGCCATCTTCCTAGGCACAACCGTATCATCCAGGTTCATCTTGGATGTGTGTATCCTGAAGATCTCGGTGCGGCCATCAATGTCCGGGAGGCCTATGTCTATTATGCGGTCGAACCTGCCGGGGCGAAGCAGAGCGTCGTCCAGTATGTCCGGGCGGTTCGTGGCGCCTATGATCTTCACCTCGCTCAGCGGGGAGAATCCGTCCAGCTCTGCCAGGAGCTGCATCAGGGTCCTCTGGACCTCACGGTCTCCCGATGTGGACACGTCAAGCCTCTTGGCCCCGACGGAATCCAGCTCGTCTATGAATATTATGCTGGGTGCCTTCTCCTTGGCAAGCTCGAACAGCTCGCGGACAAGTCTGGCCCCCTCTCCGATGTACTTCTGCACAAGTTCGGAACCCACGAGCCTTATGAATGACGCCTGAGTGGCATTGGCAACGGCTTTGGCCATCAGCGTCTTCCCGGTTCCCGGAGGACCTACCAGCAGAACGCCCTTCGGCGGCTCGATGCCAACCTTGGCATAGAGCTCCGGCCTGAGAAGGGGGTCTTCCACAGCTTCCCTGAGCTCCAGCATCTGCTGCTTCAGCCCGCCTATGTCATCATAGGTTATGTCGGGCTTGTCCAGTATCTCGGCCCCGGTGACTATGGGGTCCAGAGGCGATGGCAGCACGTTCATAACGGCCAGTGTCTGCTTGTTGAGTGATACTCTGGATCCGGGGATCAGGTTCTCTACAGGGCAGTACTCTGAAACGGAGACGATGAAATCGGGTCCGGTGGAGCTCTTGACGACCACGCGGCCGTCCGGCAAAAGGTCCCTCAGGGTCCCCACTATGAGCGGCGGGCTCTTCAGCCTCTCCATCTCCGCTCTGAGCCTTGTAAGATCCTTCTGAAGCCTGAAGAGCTCGCTCTCTGAGTAGCGTTTCTCGTTCTCGGCGTTCTGAAG
>DAXF01000008.1:0-1553 GCA_002506255.1 Methanomassiliicoccaceae archaeon UBA367 | reverse complement strand
TCCTCCATGAGCCTTACGTTGCGCTCCTCCAAGAGGCTTATCTTGGATTTAAGCTCGGAGGCCAACTCTTTGTTCTGTGAGTTTTCCATCTCCATTCTCTCTCCCTCATCAATATTGCGCCTTCTTTTATTACCTTTCGTATGACTGACGGATATCATGTAGGTCGATAAAGGTCTCGGAAGGCATCTCGTCATGTTTAATTATCTATCCGTCGTTGGGATGGAACATATGATCTGTGAAATGTGCGGCAAGGACGTGCCGACGACAAAGCCCGTGTTCATAGAGAGGACCAAGCTGAACCTGTGCGGAGCCTGTGCCAGATTCGGAGATGAGCAGAGGGAGTCCAAGGGAGCGGCCCAGAAGGGCCCGAGCGCACAGGCCATAGAGGAAAGGTTGCAGTCCCGTGAAAGGAGAATGCAGACCAGGGACATCTATTCGGGGAAGGAGAGTCGGCATCTGATAGATGAATACGGCGAAACCGTAAGGACGGCCCGTCAGAGGAAGGGACTGAGCCAGGAGGATTTCGCCGCATCCATAGGGATAAAGAAGGGGATGCTGTCCAAGATAGAGGCCAACGATCTGATCCCGGAGGACAAGCTGGTGGCAAGGATAGAGAAGGCACTGGGTATATCGCTTATGGAGGATGTGGCGTACTCCGGCGGCACTCAGGGCGGATCCTCAGGCAAGATGACCCTGCAGGATTTCATAAAGAGGGAATGATCATTCTCCGGAGATCCCTGTGTAGACCCTCTCGGCTATCTCCGAGATATCGGTCCCGTTGTCCCTGAGGACGATCAGGCCCGCAGCCTCCGGGGATATCCCCAGCTTCTTCTGCAAAGCGTTGCTGGCCGAGATAAAATCCTTCTTCTTCATTCCGTGCTTCTCTGCGAATGCTATGATCTGGGGGAAATTCATGGAGTCCGTCTCTCGGGAGAGCGCGGCCGTCCTGATAAGGTCTGCCGGAGGTCTGTACGCCACAGGGACATCCGCATCAGCGACGTCGAAGGCCGGTCTTATTAGGTCCCCGTCCCTCTTGACCACATTGGCAGCCAATAGGGCGCTCAGCAGCTCCTTTGCATCGGAGTAGGGCATCCATCTGAAGTCCATGGAAATCCCCATAAGGAATTCCTTCTCGGTCACGACGCCCTTGCCTTTGTTCCTGAAGAACGCCGCCGCGCAGAGCATAGGTTCATCTGTCACAGGCTCTTCATGGAGCCAGCCTCTATATTTCTTTTTCACTCCTAGTCGCGGGGAAGCGGGCAATCTCCAAAACCTTTATAATCATCATCCTAATACCCAACGTTGCCCTGAAGGTGAGTCTATGAAATATACAAGATTTGAGAAGGCGAGGATTATTGGTGCCAGAGCTCTCCAGATCTCATATGGCGCTCCGGTCCTAATAGAGCATCCGGAGACCATGATCGACCCCATAGACGTGGCTCTCTTGGAATATGAAGAGGACCTCATACCGATAACCGTAGTCAGGGACTGAACTGAGGATTACACATGAGTGAAGCGGAGAACAACGACTTACTGATCGCCGAGGACATCTA
>DAXF01000054.1:2970-4952 GCA_002506255.1 Methanomassiliicoccaceae archaeon UBA367 | reverse complement strand
GGAACATACATATGCATCGAGGGACCCAGGTTCTCCACCAGGGCAGAGAGTGGCATGTTCAGGAACTTCGGCGACATAATAGGTATGACCTTGGTGCCCGAGTGCCAGTTGGCAAGGGAAATGGGCATGTGCTACTGTAGCATAGCCACCGTTACTGACTATGATGCATGGAAAGATGAGGCAGTAGACATAAAAATGGTAATGGAAACAATGAGTCAGTGCCTCAAGAATGTTACACGTCTTCTTGAGATAGGTCTGCCTGAGATCAAAAAAGAAAAGAAGTGCGGATGCGAGCTTGCGGCAAAGGAAGGCGGCGCCTGACCGCCCCTAAACCTTTTTCCTATAGGAGATCGCATCCTCCAGCGACTCGACTTCAGAGGGGACTGACATCTCGATGACTCCTATCCAATTGTCATATGGTGCCTGATTGGCCAGCTTGGGTTCCTTCTCTACCGCGTGATTGGATTCAATGACCTTCCCCGAAACGGGCGCATATATCGAATCGATGGTCTTCACGCTCTCCATGACCCCTATCTCATCATCAATGTCCACATCATTCCCTACTTCGGTCAGTTCCAGATAGACCAGGTCCCCCATCTCCATCTGCGCATAGTCAGTAAGGCCGAATCTTGCCTTGCCTTCTTCAATAACAACCCAAAGATGATCCCTGGAATAAAGGCGACCATCCCTTACATCAATCTCTTTGGCCATGTCGCTACCAGGCTCTCCTAAGGAACGGATAATATAAAAACGTGCATTCATCTGGAACGTCCATGCGGATATCTATACGCGGCACAGTTCAGGGAGTCGGATTCAGACCTGCTGTATTCAGGGCCGCGGTTGCCGTGGGAGCTAACGGCACAGTTCGAAACGACGGCTCAGTAGTAACCGTTGAGACGGACAGGAACATGCTCGATGAAATAATGAGGAACCTGCCGCCTCTGGCGGTTATTGAATCGGTAAGCATGGATGACATACCCTACAAAGGACCTAAGGGATTCAAAGTCATTGAGTCTTCTGAAGGGACAGGTGGTGTATCCATACCCGCTGACACTGCTGTCTGCAACAGATGCCTGGGGGACATGAGTGAGGGAAGAAGGAAGGGCTATCCGTTCACCACATGCACTGACTGCGGTGCAAGATTCACTCTTATGATGTCTCTTCCCTACGACAGAAATAAGACCTCTTTGGATGAATTTCCCATGTGCCAGGCGTGCAAAGATGAGTACGTCGAACCGAAGGACAGAAGATTCCATCACCAGACGGTCTGCTGCCCTGAATGCGGACCCAGATACTTACTCTCGGACCACAACGGGAAAACCTTGCCTGGAGACCCGATAGCAGGATTCGCATCCAGGCTCTCGGATGGAAAGTTCGGCATTGCGAAGAGCTGGGGCGGAATGCACATATGCTCCGTACCCGAAAGGATCCCGGAACTCAGAGAATGGTACGGCAGGAAGCAGAAGCCTTTCGCGATAATGGTCAGGGATGCTGATGCTGTTCGAAGATATGCTGTCCCGACCGAGGATGAGATGAGACAGCTTAGCTCCCCCGGTAGGCCGATTGTGCTCTTGGAGAAGATACACAATGAGATCACTGAAGCGGCATCGCCCGGACTGGATAACATAGGTATTTTCCTTCCTCATACGGGAATGCAGCATCTGCTTTTCCAGGCTTACGGTGGAGATGCCCTTGTGATGACCTCGGCCAACATGCCGGGGGAGCCTATGATACTCGATGATTCAGATGTAATGAGCCTCGGGGCGGACATGTACCTGCTCCACAACCAGAAGATAATCAACAGGGCGGATGACACGGTCCTGAGAATGTATGGCGACAGAACGTTCTATATAAGGAAATCAAGAGGCAGTACACCTTCTTATCTGGACGTAGGCTCCGGAGGGTCCGTAGTAGGCATAGGGGCTCAGGAGAATCTTACGGCTGCAGTGGCCCTCGGGGGCAGAATGCATTTCACCCAGCAC
>DAXF01000054.1:0-2786 GCA_002506255.1 Methanomassiliicoccaceae archaeon UBA367 | reverse complement strand
GGCAACGGCGAATCCTACGGAGTCACCGATTATCTGGAGAAGGCCACAGATTCCCTGATCGGCATGACAGGCTGCATTCCGGAGGTCGTTGCCATGGATCTGCATCCGGGATATGCCAACAGAGCCTACGGCAGAAGACTGGTCGAAAGATACGGGGCAGATCTCCTGGAAGTGCAGCACCACTGGGCTCACGGAGCTTCCCTGTTGGCCGAGAACAAGGTGGAGAGGGCAGCGGTGATAGCCATAGACGGTACCGGATACGGTGACGACGGCAACGCCTGGGGCGGAGAGGTCCTGCTTTGTGATGCAGAGGGGTACGATAGGGTAGCCCACCTCCAGAATATACCCCTTCTAGGAGGGGAGAAGGCCGTCCGGGACATCAGGAGGCTTAAATTCGCTGTGGACCGTCTCAACGGAGAGAGAAGCTCTTTTGTGAGCGACGAAGAGGATGCGGTCCTCGGCAAGATGATGAACAAGAGCGTCGGAACGTCCTCTTTGGGAAGATTGCTGGACACCCTCGCGTATTCTCTTAGCATATGCAGCATCCGCTCATATGACGGAGAGCCCGCAATGAAAATGGAGCCGCTTCTCAACAGAGGAAAGCTGATACCGGGCTTCGAAACGGAGGTCAGCAACGGGGAGATCAAGACAGCCCACATGTTCAAAGGTATATCCGAAAGAACGGACAGGGCGAACGTAGCATATTCAATCATATATGCTACGGCCAAGGCCCTTGCGGAAACGGCCTGCTTCGCAGCGGAGAGCGAGGGGCTGGAATATGTAGGCGTGACGGGCGGCGTATCCTACAGCCGTCCCATATGCGATATATTCAAGAACGTAGTATCAGGGAGAGGGCTGAAACTGATGACTCATGATAAGGTTCCCAACGGGGACGGCGGCATATCCGCAGGACAGGCTGCCATAGCTCTCAGGAGACTGTCATGAATACATTATTCGTACTCCTTGACGGCGCCTCGGACAACCCTGTCCCGCAATTGGACGGCAGGACACCGATGGATTATGCGGATATGCCCTTCCTAAGATCAGTTACCAAACATACCGGGGTCACGGACGGCAGAGGCTACACCCATCTTTTCCTGAATGAATTCTTCGCAGGAGAGCCACCCTCCATGCCCAGAGCGGCTCTTGAGGCCCTTGGTCTCGGGCTTTCTATGAAAAACAGGACCGCTTACCGTCTGAGCCCCGCTCTTCTCAAGGACGGTATGATAGAATGGGCGTACAATGCCCATGAGTTCTGCCATATTCTAATTCCGAAGGTAGAGGAAAAGCTCTGGATGCTCGAGGAGTACGATCCCGAGATAAGCTTCTTCCTTAACGGCAGAGCCGTTCTGACCATGGAATGCGAAGAAGTGCCAGATCTTCCTTCTCCCCCTGTTCCGGCTCCGTTCGTGGAAGTTCCTGGGAAACTCGGAGAGATGGTGATGGCTGTGGCTGAGGACCTGAATGGGATAACAAACTATCCGTGGGGATGTGGAAGACTGGGTAAGCCTTCCAGGCCCCATGCCTGCCTGGGGAATATGACTGCCATATCCGACAGCCCAACCCCTCTGGGCATATTCGCTTCCTTCGGCCATGATTTCCGTCTGATAAAGGATATGGATAAAAGATTCCCCGCAGCGAGGAACGCACTGGATAAAGGAAATGTGTTCCTGCACATGGACGAGGTGGACGAGTACAGCCATCAGAGGGACCCTATGAAGAAGGTCAAGGTGCTTGAGCGCATAGACGAAATGATGGAGAAGAATTTCTCTGACACGGAAAGGATCGTGTACTTCGTTGATCACGGTACCTCTTGCGTTACCGGAGAGCATCTGATAATGGAGGTCCCGTTCATGACGTCTTTTGATATAAGATCGGAGAACGGCGGCCACATACCCACCGGCAAAGTCGTCCCGACCATCATGTGCCGCTGATTCGTAACATGCCGTCAAGATCGACGGAATCCCTGCATAGCGATAGCAGATCGTCCAAAGACCTCAGACCTTCCAGGCAGGACACCTTAGATTCTGAAGTATCCTCTTCCGGCACCCGGAGATCCGCATAGGGTATCACTCCGAAGCACCTCATCCCTGTAATGGATTCCAGCTCTTCTATACCTGGATAGAGCACGGAGACATCCCCTCTGAATCTGTTGATGACGAAGCCCCTGAGGTACTTCCTGTCCTCTTCAGACGTGAGCTTCCAAGTCCCATATATTGCGGCGAACACCCCGCCCCTCTCAATATCCCCGACTATTATGGACGGGATCCTGCGCTCCCGGACCATGCGCATGTTGGCTATGTCGCCACCCTTCAGATTAAGCTCTACAGGAGATCCGGAACCCTCACAAACAACGAGATCGTATTTTCCTGCAATGTGATCGAAGGAAGCAAGTGCCTCAGAAACGGCCGTATCATTAGACATAGCGCAGGACTTCCCCCTCAGATACCTGACGACACCTTCCTTCTCCGGCCTCAGAAGCATGGGGTTCATGTCAGCCTCGGGCATAATGCCTGAGGCGATCGCCTGAAAGGCCTGACCTATCCCTATCGGTAAGCCAGATTCTGTGATATGCCAAGATGACGACAGATTCGATGCTTTGAAAGGAGCTACTGATATGCCGTTGATTGCGGCATGTCTGCACATCATCGCAGCCACGGTGGTCTTGCCGCTGTTTGAGGAAGTTCCCAGGAACATCATCCTCATAGGCATCCCTCTCCGAATATCCTATCGAATATTTCTTTGTCGATGGCTTCCATTACTCCATGTGCCAGCTTATCGATGTT
>DAXF01000086.1:12796-23480 GCA_002506255.1 Methanomassiliicoccaceae archaeon UBA367 | reverse complement strand
TCTTGACATATATGATCGAACCCGTCAATGATATAAATATGCATATTTTCCTCTCTACTGAATATATAAAACGGTTTGTTCTTCCCACCTATAATTTACCTTCAGAATTGAGATATATGATGACAATGGCCGACCATCTCCGCCACCGGTGCTGAGGATCCTGTATGCCTGGAACATCCTCCATTCAACCGATGGAACCCTCCAAGCGCAGGAATATCGTTAACTATCCTCTTCGTCCATACCGCACACGTGAAGAACATTTGGCATGATATCGACCCGGGCAGGATATCCCCCGATGATTTCGTTGTCGTGGTGGAGATATCCAAGGGAAGCAAGAACAAATACGAGCTGGACAAGGATACTGGGCTGCTGATGCTGGACAGGATCCTTTACACTTCCACGCATTATCCTGCGAATTACGGTTTCATTCCGAGGACGTTCGCCGATGACGGCGATCCCTTGGACGCTCTTGTGCTGTGCTCCGAGCCCATCGCCCCCATGACGCTGGTCAGGTGCTATCCCATAGGCGCCATAAAGATGATCGACAGCGGAGAGAACGACGAGAAGGTGATAGCGATACCCTTCGGCGATCCCACGTACAATTCGTTCAGGGACATAACGGACCTTCCGGAGCACATCTTCAATGAGATGGCTCATTTCTTCTCCGTATACAAGACGTTAGAGAAGAAGGATACGGCCGTGGATGAGGTGATAGGTTCCAAAGAGGTCAGGGCGATAATAGAGCACACCATGAAGAGGTACGTAGAGCTCTTCTGATCGTTCATTCTTCAAAAGACGTTCTTTGGATATGTCCGCCTGATCGGACCATTGATCAATAGGGCTCTGTCAATCTTAAGAGGGAGTCGCCCATCTTCTTTATCAGGCCTACTACCAGAGCGTTTCCCATGACAAAGTACCTTTGGCGATCGGTCATCGTATTCGTCCAGTCGTCCGGGAACCCGTTCATGCGCTCGCATTCCACCGGGGTCAATATCCTGTACCTTCCGCATTTGTCGGATATTATGTGGCTGCTGCGATTCCTCGTCCCCTCGCTTGTGAGCATGGTTCTGCCGGGGCCGTCGAGGTTGTCTGGGAAAGGTATCCCTCCTTCAGAATAGAGATATGTTATCTCTGTGCCTGCTTTCTTGCGTCTCAGCTTCTTGGGGCCTTTCATGAATTCCCACTTAGGCAGGTCCAAGTCCTTGACATAGAATCTCTCATCAACATCATCCTCGAGTATGTCTCTCAGTTGTGCTCTTTTCCCATTGAATCTTGGTGTCGCTTCTCGTGTGTAGATTTGATGATCCTTCATCACACCTGCGGATAAGAACCGCTCTGCGAAATGATCGGAAACCTCAACAAGAGAACTATATTTTTCCGATCCTATATTGAAGGTGCCCATCTTGTCATCCGATGATACTGGCTCTATGGGGAACTCCTCTGAGAAGAAACCACTATCATGCACAGTTGCTTCCGGATTCTTCATATCGATATCAATCGATTTCCTGGTATCCCCTCTGCTGGCGAATATGAACACCCTCCTCCTCTTCTGAACGAACCCGTAATCCGCCGCATTAATGGCGCGCCACTCCACAGAGTAGCCAAGGTCCGCCAGGCATCTGAGTATTATGCCGAAGTCCCTGCCTCTCTGCGTGGAAGGGGATCTCAATAATCTGTCAACATTCTCCAGCAGCACATACTTTGGGAGCCTTCTCTTTATTATGTGATCAATATGCCACCACAGGACTCCTTTCTTGCCGGCGATCCCTTTTGCCTGAGTGGTGGCAACGGAGTAATCCTGGCAAGGGAATCCTCCGACCAACAGGTCGTGCTCTGGTACATCATCCCTTGCGTTTGCTATATCCTCGTTTACGTTCAACGAGCCGGAATTGCCGTAGTGGGCATCGTAGCAATCGAAGGCGAACTGATTCTTGCGCCCTGGCTCCCATTGGTTGGCCCACAATGTTACGAAGTGATCGGACGATGCTTCCAAACCGCATCTGAATCCACCTACGCCGGCGAAGAGCTCGACCACCCGTATTTCCTTTGCCATTAAAACCCGAATATCGACATTGCTTATAGTTCTTTGGATCGACCATCTAGTTCGTTGGCGATTCTCCCCACGACCGCCTCTATTTCCGTGCAGATCTCGCACTCCCATACGGTTATCACAGTCCATCCAGTCTCTTCTAGGGCCTTTCTTTTTTCTGAATCCCTCTCCTTATTCCTTCGAAGTTTCGGTATCCAATAATCCCGATTCGATCTGGGCAGAGGTAGATCGCATCTGGGACACATATGCCAGAAGCAGCCGTTCACGAATATCGCCACCTTTCGGCCGGGATATGCTATGTCGGGCCTTCCGGGGACCTTCCATTGTAATCTGTATCCAGATAGCCCTGCCTCTCTCAGGGCCCTTCTGAGCGCGATCTCCGGGCCAGTGTCCTTTCGTTTGTTCGCCCTCATAACCTTGGAGACCGAATCGTTCGAAGGCGTTGGAGAGCGCCCGTCCCGGATGTGCTCCTCGTTCATATTCACTCAATCGCTATCGACCCGTTAAATATGATGTGTCCCGATTATTCAGGCATGAGCGGACCGGGCAGGATGCCCTATGACGAGAAAGATGTAGGATCCATACTAAGGCATGCCAGTCTATTGAAGGGCAAGACTCTCCGGACTCTAGGTATGAAAGGCGAGCTGGATATAGATTCATATAAGGGCAAGGGGTCCTTCGGACAAGTATTGGAGGAAGGGTTCTTCCACATAGAGAATAACAGCTCCCCCGAGCCCGATTTCAAGGAAGTGGGCATGGAGCTCAAGACCACACCTATGAAGTATTCCGGGGACAAGAAGGTCTCCAAAGAGCGTCTTGTCCTCAACATAATCAATTACATGGACGCTCCAGAGAAGGGCTGGCGCATGTTCGCTGATAAGAACAGCGATCTGCTGATCGTATTCTACCTGTGGGAGAAGGATATCGAATTCTTGGATTACCGGATACTCAAGACGGTAAGGTGGAGATTCCCGGAGGATGACCTTCGAATAATAAGGGAGGACTGGAATGTAATAGAGGGGATGATAAAAGACGGTCGTGCGGACCAGTTGTCCGAGAGGCTCACCCGGTATCTTGCCGCATGCACCAAAGGGGTAGGGCATGACAGGGACCTGAGGGAGCAACCCTTCTCGGATGTACCAGCCAAACAACGGGCTCTCTCCCTGAAATCATCCTATATGAACAAGGTTTTCAATGAATCGGACGACATAGGCTCTTCGATCCCGAAGAAGAGAGCAGCAGGATATCAATCGGTGATAGAAGGGGCTTGGGGCGAGGCCCTGACCTTTGATGAGCACGTGCTAAGTATATTCGAGCCCTTTGTTGGCAAGAATTGCGAGGAGATAGAGGCTTCGTTGGGTATAGATCTGGGAAGATCTAAGAATTATTACAATCGATTGGCTCTAAGGATGGCGGGCGTTACTACCAGGAATATCAAGGAATTCGTTGATGCCGATATAAGTATGAAGATCGTGAGGCTGAAGAAGAACGGTATGTCCAAGGAGGATATGTCATTCCCTTACTTCAAGTACATGGATCTAGCGGCACAGACGTGGGGTGAATCAGATTTTTCTGAGCAGATGGACAAGCGCTTCTTCTTCCCTGTGTTCCAGATGACGGAGATCGAGGATATCGACAAGAGTTCGGTCGCATTCAAAGGGGCATTCTTCTGGTCCATGCCCTTCGATGACCTGATGATCGTGAAGGAAGTGTGGGAGGACACGGCCAGGAAAATCAGGTCTGGGGTGTACGATGATTTCGTGAAGAAGTCCGATGGTAGGATATCCCATGTCCGTCCGCATGCGCGCAATAAGATGGATACCGCACCAACACCTGATGGCAAGGACATGGTGAAGAAGTGCTTCTGGATAAATAGCGGTTATATAACCAAGGTCGTTAAGGAAAACCTCAGATAATCATTAATGTCTTTGCCTTCTAGAAGTTTTCTCAGGATTTACACTTCGAGGTCGGACATCCACAAAGGTTTAATCAACTTGAGTTTAGTGTATGGGTGCGTGTCAGATTTTTATTTGGAAATATAGATTTATGTCTTCGAGGGCCACAGATTTAATTCCATAGTTATGTTGTGAAAACATGCTGTCATAATTTTGGTGTAGAACATGCACTCATCTTCATACCATGGTGCTGTTTTAAACAGACTGACCTGTAAGATAATATTCCATGAAATGATTTTCAGTCTCGTATTTTTATTCGTAGATGACATCACAGCTAGCAGATTAATGGAAATATACTAAATAACTAATTTCAGATTCCATAGGTGATGAATTATGATTTGGCGAGGGGAATCCAGCAGATATTATCATCTCGTATTGATCCCACTCCCACCTTCTTTCTCAAGAAGCAATTGGTTGAAAAAGCGTATGATATCGAAGATTTCAGTGACACATTGTATGGGCTTCTCTCAGATGGCAAGATACGATATACGAGCACCGGACTCGAATATATTGGTCTCGATTTGAACACATCTATCGAGTCATCTGATGATGTCGTCAGGGGTTACTTGGAAGGACAAAAAGTAGTCGGATCATCTGAACAGACTGAGATATTTTGTAATCCTGTGAAATCCCACATTTTAGAATTTCTTAGTGATGATTTGAATTCTATCATGATAAGAGATTATCAGAAATATAAGATGACTCAGAATCAATTCATCTCCCTTTATGATTCAGATAAGGAGACTTACCATTACCTTCAACACAGATTCATCCCTGGCACAGGTAATCTCATGGATATTAAGAACAATCCAGACAAGACTGATTCTTTTTTGGAGAAACTCAACTCTTTGATTTGCAAGAGCGTAGAATCTAATGGGGAGATTGTGGAGTTGTCCCCAGTAAGCATAATAATGCATGTGTTGGAGCAGAATGGTGCACCAATGGAGGATAAGGAATTATTGTCCGAATATGATTTGTTCCTCGAATCAAATAATCTTGGCGAATACACAGATCTTGTCATACAAAAGAAAAATCTGCGTGGAATTGCAGAGAAAGAGAACGGTATTGTATATGTTGCGACGAACACGTTCGCAGCTTTTCAATTCTCAAAAAAGGAATTGTTAGATTTATTTGATATGCTAAATCTTTCCAGATACGCTAATTTGTATGTTACATCAGGATTGATTTATCGGCATAATTTGAATCACATGAAGGATTTTTCTATTTCCAATGATTATGAGTTGTATTATTTGATGTATAAATACAAAGCTTACCTGAAAAGGTATAATATAACTTTTGTTCGGGTACCATCCATATCATTCGGTGAGTTAGATATTTTCAAGCAGATAGAGGACCTGCTCAGAGAATGTGGTCGCATATCCATGGATGATTTTTATAATCTATTTGAAGAGAGATATGGCATGGCAAAGGATTCTTTGAGATCGTCATATATGAGACATTATAGGAATTACGTTGTCGATGGGAGTTATTATGATTTCAATGTTTTGAGATTATCGCCTTCTCAATTAGACCTTCTCGAACCATTATTCACCAGGAGTTGGTATCCTAACGTGGATGCGAAATCAATATTCAAAGATAATTTGGGTGCTGGTGCTCAGAATTATTTCAATGCGTATAACTTGAATGAACTTGGGTATTCATGTACGAAAGATGTGGTATATTCCAACCGTTATGTCAGTTTAAAAGAGTGTATAGAGAATGCATTGAAAGGGGTCGATTTTTTTAAAATTGACCCCGTACTTCAGGACATCAAATCCATACAGCCTATACTAAAGTCGTGCAAACGTAATCTGGATGTTATACCTATTTCATCGGAGGAATACATAACGTTGAGAAAACTTAACGAGGTGGGGATAACCAAGGATTTGATGAGGTCGTATTCAGATAATTTTATCGAAAACCTGGAGAAAGGCAAATGCTTCACACTTCAATATATGCGATATGTTGGTTATGAGCATGAGTTGGAGGATTACGGTTTTGAGGATGTCTTTTACAGAACATTAATTGAAGCCAATCCGTATATACGCGGCAGCACAATTAAAAAAGCCCATGTTTACATGTATGGAGATTATTATGAAAAGGATTCGGCGCTGATGTCAATTGTCGATTATGCATTAGGGGGAGATAACAGCATGGACGAATATGATCTCTCGCAGAGGATATATGAGATATTTGGCGTGGATATGGAGGGAGAGCTGAAATTAACAGATAGGAGCTCTGACATGTTCTATTATAATCCGAAGACCCTGAAAGTATATCGTGATAAAGACTGTTTTTATGAGGAGTTGATAAAACATGAATAATCTTGAACCAGATGGCATAAATGTGGCATCTGCAGAAACAAGTATAAAATTGGATGTGGACGGGATTTCTAAGCCATATGAGGTATTTAGAATAAGACTTGATCGGCTTTATTACAACGATCGTAACGGTAGAATCGCAACTTGGATTAGTCGATATAAAGCTGAGAATGGTGATTTGGATGTTACTAGTGAATCATATAACGACATAATCCACGGTTTCATATTTGATAGTAATCCGCAGGCCATGAAGAAGACTTTGAACAACATTAAAACTGTCAAACAGAGGGTGCCAGGAGTCGTTCTTAGGGATGGGAGAATCATAGACGGCAATCGCCGTTTTACTTGTCTCAGGATTCTCTCTAAAGACGACCCCCAATTTGACTTCTTCGAGGCAGTGATACTTGATCATGATTACACTAAGAATGAGAAGACCATCAAAGCGTTGGAGTTGAGGCTACAACATGGAGCGGATAAGCAGGTTGATTACAATCCTATAGATCGTCTCGTAGACGTTTATAATGACCTCATAAGGGATCGATTGTTCACACCTAAGGAATATGCGAAGATTATCGATTCGAGTTTGTCTGAAGTGAATAAGAAAATTGAATTAGCTAAAATTCTAGTGGAATTTTTGGAATTCATCAATGCCCCTTTACAATTCCATCTTGCAAGAGATTACGATCTCGACGGTCCACTAAATGAGATATATGGTGCGCTTTCTAAAGTGGCGGATGAGAATCAAAAGGAGAATATAAAGCGGACCATGTTCACAAACCTCATAATGCGTCCGAATTCGGATATGACACGTTATATCCGGAAGATAAAGAATGTATTGACAGACCCAGATTTGGCTAATGTTTTCCTTGCAAAGCAGGACATATTCGCAGATGAGCTCATCGAATCCATATCTGATGTGGGCGAAATATCAGACAAAGTCATTCGAGAGAGTATACAAAGTAATGTTGAATTGAAAGAAAAACTTGAGAAATCTGTGGAGGAGGCTTTTAGTACGTATTCCAGGCAGGAAATCAGAAATGAACCTGTGAATCAGATATTAAGTGTCAAGGATCTCATCGATAGAATTGATATAAACGTACTAAAACTCGTGGATGGGTCGAAAATGGATGGCATCAAAAAATCGCTCGACGCCATAGAGACGAAGGCAAGGGAGCTTAAAGACCAATTATGATCTCGGATATTAGGTCGTTGGATGGAGTATATGATTCCAACGAGATGGATGTCGTAGAATCCTTCTACATACCTCTTTTTAGAATGTCGGAGAGAGTGGATCGAATATCCTGTTATTTTTCTTCACGAGCTTTGTCCACATATTCTCGAGGGCTTCTAGAATTCGCCCGTAAACCTAATACGAAATACCGTCTCATCGTGTCCACGTACATCAATGAAGATGATTTTAATTCAATGGTCGAGGGAGAGGAAAAGCAGAAGGAGATTGATTCAGAATTAGCTGCGCGTCTTCGTGAACATCTTACGCAGGAAGAGGAAGCGAATATGAGCAATCTTGCATACCTTATATCGCTTGGCATAGTGGAATTCAAGATAGCATATGTGAAAGAAGGGATTTTCCATTACAAGATGGGATATGCGGAGGATGAATCAGGCGATTCGATATTTTTCATGGGTTCTAATAATGAAACGGAATCTGCGATATTACGTAATTATGAAATGTTCACGGCGACCGATGGGAGTAAAGAGAAACATAGATTTGAGAACTATTGGAACAATAGAATGCCGGGCGTCAAAGCGTTCAAACCGTCGAAATCTGTAATTTTAGGGATACAGCGATATGACAAAGGTAGACTTATCGAACTCGGTCGAGAGATACCACCAGCTGATTGTATATTCTTAGATTATGTCGAAGGAGAGATACGGATTGATAATTTGATTATTAGCCCCCCATCCAATTATAATCTTGTTCATTTGTCCAAGATTGGTAAGCATATTGAATCTTATTCTGATGTCATCATATTTAAGAAAGGGAGAAATTATGTAGATTGTGAACAAATAGTTCAGAATCTCAAAACATATTGCACTAAAAAAGGATACAAACTTGTTGTTTCCCATGCTCTTTCATATTACATAGAAGAGAATAATTTGATTATAGATCAACGTCGCACTCTAGGATTAGATATAAAACGCCAGGAATCTAAGTTGTTCCCTCGTTATGAGCAGTACAAGGTCATCGTTGATTCGTGCATGGTGAGGGAATTGCGCGATATGCAGATGTGGGATTCGTTTTTCATGTATTCTATGAAGAAGGCAGGTAATTTTTCAGTTCCGGGATCAGGAAAGACTTCTTCGGCGCTAGGTGTGTTTGCATACCTGAGGCACATGGGCGAAGTTAAACGTATAATAATGATTGGGCCTTTGAATAGTTTTGATTCATGGATTGGAGAATACAGAGCTTGTTTTGGAGATGATGGTGCAGAGTTTTTCGATGCTAGATATAACAAAGGATCTGCTGATGCACAAAGGAACAATCTTCTCTCCTCGTTCACGTCTAAAACGATGTTCTTATTCAATTATGACAGCCTTTCCAAGTATGCACAGGCTATAAAAGATTACCTTTTAGAGGATTCATTACTTATATTTGACGAGGCTCACTATATAAAAAGCGTACAGGCCAAAAGATCCAGACAATCCTTGACGGTCTCAGAAGAGTCTTCGCGTACAATCATAATGACAGGCACACCAATGCCCAACTCATATGTGGATTTATACAATCCGCTCCATGTTCTTTTCCCTTCAGAATATGATGGTTATTTCGGATACTCCGTATCTACGCTCTCAAATCCTGACGAGGTCGTTTCTGAGGATATAAATAGAAAACTTCAACCATTTTTCTGCCGTACTAGCAAAGACAAACTTGGAGTGCCTCCCCCCAATCCAGACTCGGATGAGGTGTGCAATGCATCTGATTTGGAATTGAGATTGTATCAAGAGGTTTTGTCACGTTATAAGAGCAACAGATTGGCCCTAATTGTTCGTGTGTTACAGATGGAATCTGATCCGAAGATGCTGTTGGAAGATTGTTCAGATTCTGCTACATATTTCTTGGATGATATGGTGGATGACGATGCAATAGATGCTATCGATTTGGCACCTACGATGGAAGACTCATTAGAAATAATCGATTCTATCGAGGTATCCACGAAAACGAGACGATGTATCGAATTAATAAAACGTCTCGTTTCCGAGGGAAAAAATGTGATAACATGGTGTATATTCACGAGATCCATTGAGAATATTGCATCATTGCTAAGAGAACACGGCATTTCATGTCGCATTGTATACGGATCGACTCCGTTAGCAGAACGTACGGCCACTATTGAATCGTTCAAAAAAGGCGGTTTCTCTGTATTGATAACAAATCCACACACATTGGCAGAATCAATATCGCTCCATACAGCATGTCATGATGCAGTATATTTCGAATATAGTTACAATCTAGTTCATCTCCTTCAATCAAAGGACCGTATACATAGATTGGGCATTCGGCCTGGCCAATATACTCAATATTATTTCATGAAACTTGAATATAGGTCAATTACGGACGGTATCTCTTCGTCAAAGTCTCTGGGCGAACAAATTCATCAGCGTCTTAGAGACAAAGAGAATGTCATGATGGAGGCAATAGATTCTGGAAAACTAGAGCAAGCCTCTACTTCGGAAGAGGACATAGATTACATCTATCGTAAGATGGGTTGGAATTGAATAACTAAATATCATGGTTTGAAAGCCCTCAGATACTTTAGAACGTCAGCATCCTTTTCCGTCCAATCCGGCGTGAATCCCTGTTTCATGTACTCATTGTACCATTCGGTGCATTCCTCCATGGGGCCGCTCATGTCGAGCCTGTCCTTCACGATGAAGAATGAATTTTCTCCGTCAGGCACCCACTGCCCCGGCCTTAGGTAATCGCCCTCCTCCAGGAAACCGACAAGGAAGACGATCTTGTCCAAACCGGACAGCGCCGCGTACAGGGAGGCCTGCAGCATGTATTGCTCCGGAACGTTCGTGTAACCGCCGGAATCATCCTTCCAGGCCTCTCTGGACCCCGACGTCTTGATCTCCAGGACAGCTTTCCTCAAACCGTTGCTGCGAATGTATCCGTCAACCAATCCTCCGAACAGCTTCTCGTTGTGGAAGTGATCGTATCCGCATCTTTCCCCGGGCACAGGCTCCTCGATTTCTGCGTCATATCCCAACCTCTTTGAGATCATGTCCGTATTGCGGGCAGCATAATCCCTGAGTATCGGCTCGATCACGTTCCCTGCTTCCAGGTACTTGTTGGTCTTATCCCCAGGATATAATCCCGCAAGCTCGCAGGCCGC
>DAXF01000086.1:0-12591 GCA_002506255.1 Methanomassiliicoccaceae archaeon UBA367 | reverse complement strand
CCCAGTATCGGGGCGATGCGGGTTCCCGTGATCTTCTTCAGCTTATATGTGTCGAAATAGACGGTCTTGCTCTCATCGTCTATCTCTATTATGGCGCGTCTTCCGTCGAACATTTCTATACATCTCAGATGCTGACTTGCAATACATTACTGTTGACCGCATTCCGGTCCGATTTCCCGATCCCATTGCCGGAAGTGCCGATCTTCCCGGGTTCCGGGACGAGTATTACGTCATCGCGACACACCGCCGCCCCTGGCTTCGGGAACCAATCTCATATGAGCTTAATCAGCATCGGTCTCGGAAGGGCACCCGTCTTCGTCAATAGAGCATTTGGGATTCACGCCGGATATAAGCCGGTTGATCTGCGTACGAATCATGCTCTCTTTTGCGTCTCAGTGATTTGTGGTCTCATCATAAACAGACCGCGCCCCGATAGCTTGATGAAAAGCGGGAGCAGTTGAGTTGTATCGATCATACGAACCTCCCGATCTGCGAATAAGGGATCTCGCTGATTAGGAATAGACCTCGGCGAAATAGAGGGAATCCAAAAGGTATCTTTCCTGCGTCTTCTCTGTCAGTTTCCACAGGAAGCGCTTGGCGGAAAGCACCGAATCCGCGATCCTCCTCCCGATCTCTGCTTCCGATCCCGGAAAGGTATTCTTGAGATGGCCCCAAACGTGCTGTGCGGCGTTCACTGCATTCCCCTGCGTCACAGTGGTCGCGAGCGCATCATCTATCAGCTTGTAGAACTCCAGGACGGGATATGAGCTCTTGTCCTTCAGAAGCTGCCTTATCTCATGATAGCGTTTGGGGGAATGCTCCAGTACAAGGTATTTGTAGCGTGCCCACTCCCCCTCCAGCCTCCGGATCTCGGAGGGTGATGTGGCGTTCATGCATTTAACGGCCGAGAGATTCTTATCCTTGACCTCGGCCATGATGTCCACGCTCTTGTCCGGGATCATGTCGCAGAATCGTACGAACTCTTCTGCATTCAGCGTCGCGGAATGGGAGCCCGGTCTTTTGCCCTGATCCTGTTGCGAATAATGCAGTTTCTGAGGGCCGTCATCCGCGCCCCAGGTGCTTCCGCACGAACGGATCCATTCCCTCTCAGTAAGAGAATCGTCCCGGTTCACCTGATGGTGGAGATTATCGAATACCACCGGTATGTTCTCATTCTTGCCGAGGGAGAGGACCTCGGATATCGTATAATTGCGGTCATCGTTCTCGATGACCAGCCGGCGCTGTACGTTCATATCCAAACGGCGGCGGTTCCGGATGAAACGCCCCATGGCTTCGTCCTTATCCCCATAGACGCCTCCGATGTGGAGGACCATCTTGCATTCGGGCCCTGAGCCCATTGCATCCAGGAATCTTGCGTGGTATGTCAGGTCCTCCACTGCCCTTTCAGCTACGTTCTCATCAGGGGAGTTGAGCACAGTATACTGTCCCGGATGCATCGACAGCCGTATGTCATTGGAGGCAGCCTTATCCCCGATCATCCTGAGCTCTTCGCCGAAATCGTCCCACCATTCCAGCGTGTTGGCCGGATGGGAGCCGAAGGGTATGATGTCAGAGCTGATGCGGAACAGCCTTATCCCGTTCCGTATGTTGTAATCCATGATATTGTCCAGCGCTTTCAGGTTGGACCGTATAAGTTCAGTCAGGACGTCGGGGGTCGCATTCCTCGCCGTACAGGTTCTCAATTTCGTCCCCGGTACGCCGACGGTAAGGCATGCATAGCCGATTCTCATCCAGATACCTGCATTCCTTTATGTTGTCTCAGAATATAAGATATGCAATCCGCGTCATCCGATCATGATGCCCGCATACCCTGGACTCTGGATATGCAGCCGTATGACCTGGTCAGTCAAAAGGTTTTAAATAAGAGTCCATGTTAGAGAGGCTGGAATATATAGGGTCCTTTATTTTGTGGGCTTTTAGTATTTAGGAATAAAGGATCATGACAGATTTCAAAGTTCTAGGTTTAAACGATAAGTTGTTGAAAGGTATCTCGGAAATGGGATGGACAGAGCCCACGCCCATCCAGATCGAGACGGTTCCCGCAGGGCTGTCCGGGCAGGACATACTTGCCCAGGCTCAGACAGGGACCGGTAAGACAGGATCGTATGCGCTGATCGTGTTGTCACGCACACGCTCCGGGTCCGGGAAGCCGAGCACCCTCGTTCTCGCACCCACCAGGGAGCTCGCCGTTCAGGTACGTGAGGAGATGTACAAGCTGTCCAAGTACACCGGGCACAGGTCCATCTCCGTCTACGGCGGGGCGAGCATAGGCGAGCAGGCCAGCGGTCTGCGCGATGGAACCGACATAGTGGTGGGGACCCCCGGCAGGCTCAAGGACATGATCTCCAGAGGCCACCTCGATCTCTCGGAGATAAAAGAGGTCGTTCTGGACGAGGCGGACCGCATGCTCGACATGGGATTCGCCGATGAATTGGATTTCATAATGGATTCCGTTCCCGCAGAAAGGCACACCCTGCTGTTCTCCGCGACGATGGCGGAAAGCATCAGGCACATCGCTCTGAAGAGGATGCGCACACCTGTCGAGATAAGCGTCTCCAGGGATGAGCCCGTCTCGGACCTGGTAACCCAGTACTGGGTCCCGCTCCCGAGGGGAGTGAAGATGGAGAGACTGGAGACCATACTGGAGAACGGATGCCCGAAGGCGGTCGTCTTCTGCCAGACGAAGAGAATGGTCGACATGCTGGCAGAACGTCTGTCCGGCAGGTTCAAAGTCGAGACTCTGCACGGGGACATACCTCAGGGCAAGAGGGAGAGGACCGTGCGCGGGTTCAGGAACGACAGGTTCCAGGTGCTCATAGCCACGGACGTGGCCGCCAGGGGCCTGGACATAAACAGCATCGATCTTGTCGTGAATTATGATATACCCGCCGATCCCGAGAGCTACGTTCACAGGATAGGCCGCACCGGTCGTGCCGGGAAGGAGGGCACTGCCGTATCCTTCGTGACAAAGCCGGAGGAGTACCTCATACGCAGGTACGAGAGGGAGACAGGCAAGAGGATCATGAAGATGATGGCAGAGGACATCCCGTCCGCCGGAACCATGGTCATCGACGACCGCGCACCCCCATCCGGGGGCCGCAGGCGCCGCGTGTTCTACGGCGACAGGCAGGACAAGAGGGGCAACTCCAGGTACGCCGCTCCGGCTGCCAGGTATTAAGCCTTTTCAGGGGCGCATCCGTGCCCTGTTCAAACCTTTTACTGAGGCCTTTAATGGCCTCTTTACTTTTGATTTTTAGACCCGGATCAGAACTCTGTAAGTGGTTGTATATTACGTTGCCGTAAGATAAAAAGAGCTGGCCTGTCAATCAGAATATCAATTTCGGATGGAATAGAAAGCCAGTATATATTATTATACAACTCTATTTCAACGTAACGTAAAATATAAATATCTATTCTCATGAGAATGATATTGTTTGCGGTAAATTCATCAGATCACGTAGCTAGCAGGTAAGAAGCTATTAATATGCCGCATAGAGGTTTTTTCGTGGCGAAGAAAATGCCTGTTTCCTCCGGAATGATAACAAAAAGAAGGATCGCCGCAGCCGCATTCGCGGTGGCAATGACTGTGATCCTTTCCTTCTCACTGATCCATGACAGCGAAGAATCCTCTGCGGGCACCAATGCTGCCGTGGGCAATCTGATTTATGGTTTGGGCTCCGGCACGGCAAGTGTCGAAGGAGTCGCTCCTAGTGGCATAGGTCTTGCAGAAATCACGATACCTGCGACCGTGGAGTATGAGGGTGTGACCTACAATGTTACATCCATAGGGTATTCTGCGTTCGAAGATTGCACATATCTGGTTTCCCTGACCATGCCTGAAGGTATTGAAAGGATAGAGTCCTCCGCCTTTGAGGGCTGTACAGCCCTCAAGTCCGCGGTCATACCTGACAGCGTCACCTCGTTAGGGTCGGATGTGTTCTGGGGTTGCCACTCCCTTGAATTCGTCAATATATCCAAAGGAGTCACATCCATCGGCGATAACCAATTTTGGGAGTGCACGGACCTTGAGACCATTAACGTTGATGCGGATAATCCGAACTTCAAATCCGTGGGCGGAGTGTTATATTCCAAGGACGGGACGAAACTCATCATCTATCCTCCGGGCAAGGCAGGCAGTTTCGTTGTTCCCGAAGGTGTGACATCAATTGAGAACCGTGCGTTCTCCCAATGTGATTTTCTGACTTCCGTTACGATATCTGACGGTGTCACTTCTATCGGCAGCTATGCATTCACTGATTCTTATTCCTTAACGTCCGTGACGATATCTGACAGTGTCACATCCATAGATTCTTCGGCCTTTGAATACTGTATGGACCTCAGGAGCATAGAAGTCGGCACGGACAATCCCAATTACAAGTCCGTGGACGGGGTTCTTTACTCCAAGGACGGAACACAGCTGATCAGGTGCCCAGCAGGCAAGGCAGGGGACTTATTGATTCCCAGCGGTGTCACGGCCATCCGCGACTCAGCTCTCTCAGAATGCATGTTCATCACATCGGTTACGATACCTGACAGCGTAACATCCATCGAGGATTACGCTTTCTATGATTGTACATCCATCACATCGTTTACGATACCTGACAGCGTAACATCAGTCGGCAGATATCTTTTCGCCCACTGCAGTTCCATGACCACAGTGTCATTGCCTGAAAGCATGACAGCGCTCCCTGACGGTCTGTTCTCCCGCTGCAATGCTCTCACTTCGGTGATCATACCTTCCGGCGTTACATCCGTCGGTGTAGATGTCTTCCAAGAATGTTCTTCTCTCACTTCGGTGACCATACCCTCCGGCGTCATAGACCTTGGCGAATATGTTTTTGGGGATTGTACATCGCTCACGTCGATAACGATTCCAGACGGAGTCAATTCCCTCCCCGAATCTGTTTTTGATGGATGCACGTCACTCACTTCGGTGACCATGCCCAATAGCGTCACGTCCATAGGCGATTATGCATTCTACAGATGCACATCCCTCACTTCTGTGACCATACCCTCCGGCGTCACATCCATTGGCGACTCTGCATTCTACAGATGCACATCCCTCACTTCTGTGACCATACCGGCAGGTGTCGAAACGATCCCCCTGAATACATTCCTCGGATGCACGTCACTCACTTCGGTGACCATATCATCAGGTGTCGAAACGATCCAAAACAGTGCCTTCTACGGATGCACGTCACTCACTTCGGTGACCATACCTGACAGCGTCACATCCATAGGGTATTCTGCGTTCTCCGGATGCACATCCCTGACGGCAATATCTGTTGACGGGAGCAATCCCAACTACAAATCCGTAGACGGGGTTCTGTACTCAAAGGACGGAACGAAACTGATCGCATGCCCTGCAGGCAAGTCCGGGGCGGTAAGTATTCCCGGCGACGTAACGCATCTTGAGAATTCCGCCTTCGAAGGATGCATCAGCTTAACATCATTGTCCATTCCTTCCAGTCTGAGTTCGATCGGATATGATGTTTTCATAGGGTGCACCTCTCTGACAGATATAAGCGTTGACGGGAGCAATCCCAACTACAAATCCGTAGACGGAGTGCTCTACTCAAAGGACGGATCCAGACTCATTCTGTACCCTTCTGGCAAGACCGGAGCATCATTTTCGGTGCCATCGGACGTTACAACCATTGAATCGGGGGCATTCGCATATTCCACTCTTACATCGATAACGATACCCTCAGGCGTCACATCCATTGAATCGGGGGCATTCGGTTACTGCGAATCCCTTACATCGATAACGATACCCTCAGGCGTCACATCCATCGAATCAGGGACATTCGTACAATGTACCTCTCTGACATCGATAACGATACCCTACGGCGTCACATCCATCGATTCAGGGGCATTCTATAATTGCACCTCTCTGACTTCGATAATCATACCTTCCAGTGTGACTTCCATTGACGATTATGTGTTCTATGGCTGCACCTCTTTGGCGAATATTGATGTGGACTCAGCGAATACGGCATTCAAGAGCATAGACGGAATGCTTTATTCGAAGGATGGGAGAATGTTGATCCTCTGTCCATCTGGTAAGGCTGGGACGATCAATCTTTCGGAAAACGTAACGATTATTGAATATTCGGCGTTCGAAGACTGCGTTCTTGTCACCGCCATCAACGTAGATGCGGGCAACCTCGTATACAAGAGTGTCGACGGGGTGCTGTATTCGAAGAACGGAGTTGAGGTGGTCGTCTGCCCCCAGGGCAAGGTGGGGGAGCTGAACATACAGCAGGGTGTGTTGTATTTATCGATCGAGAATGAGTGCGGATCGATTACTTCTGTAACCATACCGGACAGCGTGTTCGAGGTAGTCTACTCATTCAACGGCTGGACATCCCTGAGGTCCGTCACAATGCCTGAAGGTTTCGCGGTCTCTTTTTATTCACTCAACGAGTGCGCATCCCTGGAATCTGTTACCTTATCGGACCGGACGGTGCTGTTCTATGAGACGTTCGAAGAATGTCCCTCTCTGACCTCGGTGACGATAAAGGGTACAACGGATTCAGCAGTGGTCGATTACGGAGCGATACTGTCCAATCTCCCAGAGGTCACTTCGGTGACTGTTGACAGCCCGGCGGCGGTGGATCTCAGCGTCATAGCAGGGACATCGTCCGTAACCAAGATCGTATTCACATCGACATCGGCAAATGCCGTTGCAGAAGGGCTCACTTTCAAGGACGTCTCCGGCGGAACCATAACAGTTTCATCGGAGCTTGCGGGAAAGACCTTCGTTGTGGATGCTGACGACCGCACAGTGTGGAATCAGTATGTTGAACCCGAAAAGGAGTATGATATCCTTCTCTACGCAGGGATAGCAGTCGTTGTGATCGTGATAATCGGAGCGGCGGTGTTCCTTTACAGGAGGCCCTGAGAGACGACAGGACTATCCGGAGAGATCCCTGCCGCGTTCGCGCGGCAGGGTGAAACATCTTACTTTTTGTGAAAATGCAGTCTTCTTTTTGAATTGCGGACAGGGGCGGGAGCATTGAGTATTATCGGATAATAACCAGAATTTGATATTTAAGATAAAATATCAGCCGGACGTCCGCCGAAACCGATTGTTTTCCTTAAATCGGACTCACATCTCCTTTGCGGAATTCCGACGTCATGAACCGTTCAAACATTCTGTTCGGATGTTTTCTGATTCGGAAGAGTTAATTAGAATTCAAAAACTATGAAAGCTCAGGAAATACCGATCGGAGGTTCATATGAGCTACTTGTTACAAATTGTTGAAACTGAGGAGCAACCCGTATTATCAGTTAGAACAACCACATCCATCCGCGATATGCCAGATGTAGTAGGAAGGGTTTATGGTTCGATTGCGAACCACGTTGCTCAGAAGGGCGAAAGACCGATAGGTCCCGCATTCATAGCCTATTATAATATGGACATGGAAAATCTCATCGTTGAAATCGGTTTCCCGATCGCCAGGAAGATCGAAGGAAAAGATGAGATCGCATTAAGGTCAATTCCTGCAGGCAAGAAAGCAACAGGGTTCCATAAAGGGCCCTATGGCGAGATGGGTCCTGTTTATGAGATGTTAACGAAGTTCGTCAGTGAAAGAGGCTATGAGCCGACAGGAGTTGTTTATGAATATTATTACAACTCCCCCAATGAGGTATCAGAAAGCGAATTGCTTACGAAGATAGAATTCCTGCTTAAGTGATAAAATCAAGATCTATTCTCCGATCATCAAGCGTAGTGGGAAAAGAAGGGGTGGTCCCGGGATGCCCGGGACCTTGCTTTATGCTTAATGGCTCAGGGTCTCCTGAGGATCATAAGCCCCAAAGCGGCTATTACCGCCACTGCTGCCACGCCTATGCCCGCATACAGCAGGGTCCTGTCTTCGTTCTGATCGCCACCTCCGTCATCCCGGTCCTCTGCCTCGGCGATTGTCAGAGTCCCTGCGGTATATGTGAAATCATAATTGTCCGCAGCCCCTCCTGACGGCGTAAGAGTATACGTTCCGACAGCCGTGCCGGCACTGCCGATCGTGGGTGCTGTGTAACCATCAGCTGTGAGTTCAGTCTCCCCTCCCACGAACCCTGTGACCGTGACGTTCAGATCGGGAGAGGTCCCGAATTCTATCGTCTCTCCGGTATATACGGCAGTCAGCGTAGCCTTGGCCATCGTCCATGTTATGGTCTTATTGTCATCGGTACCATCCGACCAGAACCCATCCGCCAGTACTGCCGTGGCTGTGTATGTTCCGGGGTAAGTACCCTGGTTCCCGGAGGTAATGGAATAGGCTGTACCGAAGGGAACTCCTGTCTGCAAGGAGCCGTTATAGACCAGCCCGACCGCAGCCTTAGGTATAACCGTCGTTGCAACGGCGTCCCATATGATCCTCCCTGCATCGGCTGTTGTGTAGCTTTTTGTAGCCCTCTCTGCAGGATCAGTTATTTCGTTGCCTCCCGCTTTCAGAGTAAGGCCCGTAGTAGCGGTCGCCCTCTCGGTCAGGAAGAATTTTGTTACTGTTCCAACATTACTGATCTTCGTAAGATCCACTGCAGCCGGGCTGTCCACTACCACAGTTGTAACAGTTGAGAAGAGGGAGAGAATATCCGAATAATCTGTTACGCTGGAAGAGGCATTGCCCTTTATCATCAAGTAGGAAAGGTCGTCATTGCTGAATGCGGTAAGGTGTATGCTGTCGATATCGTCAGGCATGATCACGGAGGACAGAGAATCACAGTAAGCGAAAGCGTAACTGTCCAGAAGGGCAATGCTATCCGGTATTGTTACAGAGCTCACATTGGACCAGCTGAACGCATTGCTCTCCACTGCCGTGACACCGTCAGGAACAATGAAGGACCCGGTCCTGCCGCAAGGGTACTGCACCAGCGTCGTTCCGTCAGCACTGTACGCCACCCCGTCCACATCTTTGAAATGTGTGTTCGCATCATCAACGAAAATATCAGTAAGTGAAGAACAATTGGAGAATGCGGCTGTTCCGAAGGTTGTCACATTTCTCGGAATCGTTACGGACGTGAGCCCGGTGTCAAAGAAAGAATATTCGTCTATAGTGATCAGTTCGTCCGGCAAAGTTATCGAAGTCAGTGAGGAGCAGCCGTTGAATGCTCCGTTACCGATAAAGGTCAGATCATCCGGTAGGTCGATGGTGGTCAGACCTGTGCAGGAGGTGAAAGCGCCGTCCCCTATTGAAGTAACAGTATCCGGTATTGTGATGCTGTTCAGACCAGTACAGCCATGGAATGTGCCCGGATTAATAGTGGTCAGTTGATTGGGAAGTGTTATCGAGGTCAGTCCGGTGCAACCTGAGAATGCAGAGTCATTAATTGACATGACCGAATTAGGTATTGTAATCGATTCGACGGATGTGTAGTTTCTGAATTCTTTTATAGATGTAACTTCAAATAGTGCGCCTTCACTAACGTAATATTCATCAATAATGGTCCCCGTAACATGTGCTGACTCAAGTCCTATTACGCTAGCAGTCATGTTAGTCCTATTAACTTCATATTTTACATTCGAATCAGAAGGTAAAATTGTCGCAATTTGAATCCATTCAGTTCGAGTATTCATAGAGAATACCTTTCCATTAAGGTCAATTGCGTTTTCTATATTCACTCCACTGGTATTTTTGAAAATCAAATCACCCATTAAGTGGCTTGTTGATGAATCCAAAATTCCGATTTTTGTAATGTGATTTACTGACGTAATGCTTTCGAGATCAACAGGAGATGTACTTTGAAACGCTACAGAAGAAATTGTATTTGGTAAACTATTGATTATGCTAGTATAATCTACTACATTGCCAAAGAATACTACTGAACTGAGACTTGTACAACCTTCAAATGAATCTGATGCTACCGAAGTAGTATCTTTCAATTGAATGGAGATTAAAGAGGAGCAACCTGCGAAAGCTCTGGCATTTATAGATGTGTTTCCAGATATTTTTATGGATGTTAGTCCGGTCTGATTGAGAAATGCTTCAGCGTTAATTGAAGTTACAGTGTATGTGAAAGAATTGTAAGTGAAACTCGCAGGGATTGTGACAGAGTTCTTTGCCATCCCTTCTGAGCTCAAGCCTCTGACAGTCGCCGTGTGATTTGAATAATTGATGGTGTAAGCAAAATCCCCTTCTTCTATGTCTGTAGGGTCGGTCTGAACTGCGTTCGAATCATCCGCGATTATGACCGAAGCCACCAGTATCAGAAATGAGACAGCCAGCCCGGCGAGCAGTGATTTAGTATACCCAGATTTACGTCCTTTCAAAAACATGATTAAATATTAATTTTTTTAATATATAATGATTTAGTTAATAATAAATAAGATGCCATGAAGATCCGGAGAGACCTGAAAGAATCACACAGATTGCAGATGAACAGTCCTGCCGACTTGCCCAGAGCCCGACAGTTTCGTATATGCGAAGCGGCAAGGGACCAGAAACGGCAAATACTAGTGCGACAAACTAAGGCGCATGTCAAAGGAGAGAGGATATCTGCTGAGGCGTTTGATCACCACCGCTGCAGGTTTGATCATAATGGCCTTCGCTGTGGTCGTCTCGTCCAAGGCGGTCCTGGGGACATCCCCCATAACCTCGGTACCCTTCGTTCTGAGCCTTGCCACCCCGCTCTCCCTGGGGACGGCCAATCTGCTGTTCTCCGTCATTCTGATATCTGCGGGAGTGCTGATAATGAGGAGGCTCTACCGCCCGATCTATCTGATGCAGATCGTGACCGTCGCTGTGTTCAGTGCCTTATGCGATCTCTTCTCGCTGCTGCTCTCCGATCTCCAGATCACAGGATACGTCTATCAGTGGGGAGCCATAATCGTAAGCTGCCTGATATTGGGCCTCGGCGTCAGCCTTCTGATAGCCTCGAACCTGACCATGATGCCTCCCGAGTACCTGGTGCTCTTCATATCTTTCCGTACCAAGATCGATTTCGGCAGGACGAAGGTGATGGTCGATCTGACTCTTGTGCTCGCGGCAGCTGTGATATCCCTGTTGAATTTCGGTACCTTCGTAGGTGTCCGGGAGGGAACGCTTTTCGCGGCCCTGACCTTAGGCCACATAATCCGCGCATTCACGGAGCAGCTCAAGAAGACAGGATTCTACGAGACCATCGGCCGCAGCGATACAGGCGCGAAGCGGGAACCGGCGCCCGGTCCATCCTGATCCGCTTTCTTGGATTTCTCCTGAGATATCCTGGAAACCTTTTTGCTTCTCCGGGGCTCTTTTCTGAAGGAGCACACGGGAGATCGGATCGTATGACGACCAAAGTGAGAATCAGGATGTTCCCCTGCGGGAACGTATCGGAGATCAGGGTGAGCGGCACAATAGACGAGAGGTACATGGTTATGGCGGACAGCAGCACCTGCGATAAGGCAAGAAGATTCGTTGAGGGGCTGGGTCTTCTGACCCTCGAGGATCTTACAGATAAGAAGAAGAGCCGGATATTCAGGGATTTCATCGATTCGGATATGAGCGCCAACTGCCTCATGCTCCCGGGCGTCATTACGGCTGCCTGGGCCGAGGCAGGCATGATAGCGGCGTCGGCGAAGAGGAGAGGAGAGCCGCTCTCCATAGAGTTCATCGATTGATGCGGGCGTATCAGATCCACCTGTGTATGACCGGTGGCTTCTTCTCCTTCGGCACGGTTTCGCGGATCTCGGGATATCCCACGGTTATGGTGGCTCTAAGGGTCCTGTCCTCCGGGATATTCAGTTCCCTGCGGAAATCCGGGTCGCCGTTCAGGCCCTGGGCCAATCCTATCCAGCAGGTCCCCAGGCCCATGTCCTCCGCGGCCGTCATGATGTTGCCAGCAACAAGGGACGCGTCCTCCACAGGGGAGTAGCATTCCGGCGAAGTGAAGAGGAATATTAGCGCAGGGGCACGATGGAATATCACGGACCTTTCGCTTGTGAGTATGCGCTCTATGTGGGGGTTCATCTTTCCCGCGGCCCTTCTCTCTTCCAAAGTTCTTCTCTTGCCCCTTTCCCCGTATTCTGATACTTTGTCCCTGTCGGTAACGACTGCGAAGGACACATCCTGGGTGTTAAGGGCGGAGGCTGCGCGGCAACCCGCCTCGATCAGCGTTCTCATCTTCTCGGGAGGAACAGGTTCGGACAGGTACTTCCTGACCGACCTTCTCCCGTATAGGGCATCCATGGTCTCCATGTCCCGTTATGGACGTGCTTGATGAAAATCATATGTAATATCTTTCGGTGCCCCGGTTCAGCCTTCCGTTTATCGCGTTCATGACATTGGGGCTCATGCTCCTGTCCCCTCTGAGTATCCTGTGGGCGGAGGCCGGTATGCCTGAGTATATTATGTTATCCAGGATATCCCTGTTCATCCTTACCCGGGGGCGTATCCTGGAATAAGCGCTTTGGATGTCCCCTATGCATTTCCCCATCGTCTCGCCGAAAAGGTAGATGTTGCTCTCCACGTAGGTTTTGGACCTCGTATATCCTTGGGCACTAACCAGGAACGGATTGTAGTTACCTTCGGAGAAGTCCTCGTCAAGGTCCTCGATAGCATCCATTACATAGACCCAGATCCCGAGATT
>DAXF01000038.1 GCA_002506255.1 Methanomassiliicoccaceae archaeon UBA367 | reverse complement strand
CCTGCGTGCAGAAATGGTTCCCTGACAGACGCGGTTTCGCCACAGGCGCCATGGTGGGGTCCTTCGGTTTCTCGTTGGTGATATTCTCCCCTCTGGCCAACTTCCTCCTGGAGGATGTGGGTGTTCCTGAGACCTTCATGATACTAGGTATATCATTTATGATCATCTGCGTGGCCGCGTCCATGGTGCTCAGGAATCCCCCCGCAGGATATACTGTGCCAGGCATAACAGCTAAAAGGAACATGGAACAGAGGCAGTATATGCCGAGAGAGGTGCTGAGGATGCGCACATTCCACCTCATCACCCTCGCGATGTTCTTCACCCTCCCGGCATTCTTCGTGCTGAATCCCCATCTTGTCACCCTTGCCGCAGAAAGAGGGCTCGGAAGCTACGCGGTCTCCGGAGTCATTATCACAGGCCTGTTCAGCGCATCCGGGCGCCTTCTGATAACGTGGTTGTCCGACAGGATAGGGCGCACACAGGCCCTGTTCCTGATAATACTCATGACCGCCGTGGGTGTGCTCGCCATGATCTTCGCACACGGAATCCTCTTCCTGGTGTGCGTCGCTCTGATATCCCTGGCTTTCGGAGGTGCTTCTGGCACATTCGCAGCGGTGACGGCGGACCACTTCGGCACCAAGTATATGGGAACGAACTACGGCATGGTGACCCTGGGATTCGGGGCCTCTGCGTTGCTGTTCCCGTTCCTGTCCACTTTGGTTTCGGACTCGGACCTCACTCCTGCGTTCGTCATATCTGCGATCGCGTGCGCTGCGGCTTTTGTCTTGGTGTTCCTGCTGAAGATCTCGGACGACAGAGCTGCAGCGACGGCGGATGAGGTCTCTTGATTGCCCTGCGTGCAAGTGGTGCTGCGATATGAAAATCAATATACGGCTATAGTGATGCAGAGACATCCCGTACGAGAATCGACCCATTATGAGAAGATTATTGGCCGATTGCATAAGAGCGCTGAGCGACACATCGTATTCTGTGCCAGGATATCCCATAACCGAGCTTGCCGAGTATTCTGATGCTGTCTTCGCCATCAACGAGAAAACAGCCATGGAGTATGCGTTGGGCGATTCCCTGACGGGTAAAAGATCCGTTGTGATCGTGAAGAACGTGGGTGTAAACGCTCTCGCGGACCCGCTGGTGAATGCCACCACCCAGGGTTTGATCGGGGGTGTGGTCCTGATATCAGGCGATGATACCACGGCAGAGGGCTCGCAGAACCGCCAGGATACCCGGCCTTACTCGGAAGTGGCCTCGATTCCCTTGATTGAATTGTGCACAGGAGATGCCTACGGCAGCCTTGAGAAAGCATTCGAAGAATCAGAGAGATATTCAAGAGTGGCACTCCTGAGAGTGACCGATCTACAGCTGAGAAAGGTGATCGGCGACCGGCGTATCCCCGCAGTATCGAAGGCCAGGGGATACGGAAGGCTGACAGACAGGGACCTCACCATGAAGGGCCGTTCCGAACATGCGGACAATCTTCTCAAAGGGGAATATAAAGAACCGGAGACCTTCCAAAGCAAGGGATACAGCAAGACATTCTGCAAGAACTGCCCCTACAAGCCTCTGCTCGAGTATATCTCCAAAGAGAAGATAGATGTCATATTGGATACCGGTTGTGTCTTACTGGCTATGAAGGACCCTTATAGCATAGGAATGGCGAATTACGGATTGGGGTCCTCCATTGCCGTCGCCGCACGTTCCGTCGGTATAGCGATAACCGGGGATTACGCATTGTTGCATTCTGGCATGAATGCCCTGGCAGACGTATACGAGAAGAGGCTGCCTCTTCTAACGATCGTGCTGAAGAACTGCAGGATGGGGATGACGGGCGGGGATATAGCTGATGTTGCGAAATACATACAATGGGCGGACCCGCGGGAATTAGACGATTTGAGAGTTCTCAAAGAGCCAGTCACCAGACCTATCACATTCATTTTCGAAGCAAAGTGTCCGGAGGATGAAAAACATGAAATCATTAGATATTGAGATATGCGATGTAACACTCAGAGACGGGGAGCAGACTCCCGGGGTATCATTCACGTGTCAGGAGAAACTTGACATCGCCCACAGTCTTGACGCAATAGGCATTGAGGTGATCGAAGCGGGATTCCCCAGCGTCAGCGATAGCGAGAGAGAATGCATAAAGAAAATCTCCCACGCCGGACTGGATGCCCGCATATGCTGCCTCTCCAGATCGATCATATCCGACGTGGATGCGGCCATAGGCTGCGACGTGGATCTGGTGAGCATCTTCTTCGCCACATCCGACCTGCATATAAAGGTCAAATACAAGAAGACAAGAGAGGAGATGCTCGCACAGGCGCTGGCTGCGGTGGATCACGCGGTGGATCACGGGTTGCAGGTCAGATTCTCGGCCGAAGACGGTTCAAGGACCGATATCTCATTCCTGAAGGAGATGTTCAGACAGGGATACGAGCACAAGGCCACGTACAGCAGCCTGGCTGATACAGTGGGTTGCCTCACTCCCCTGCAAACCGCCGACATGGTCAGAGAGCTGACAAAGGACCTGAAGAACAGACTATGCGTGCATTTCCATAACGACATGGGAATGGCCACCGCCAACGCTTTCACCGCAGCCGAATGCGGAGCATTCCAGCTCCACACCACCGTGAACGGGATAGGCGAACGTGCAGGCAATGCGAGCCTTGAGGAGCTCTTAGTGGCGCTGAGGATGAAGGGCGGAGTGGACAGATATGATCTGACACATCTTACTGGCCTTTCCAAAATGGTCTCCAAGTACTCCGGCCTTTCTGTCTCCAGGACCAAGGCTGTGGTGGGCGACAATGCATTCTCCCATGAGAGCGGCATACATATCGCAGCGTTGCTGGTCGACAGCAATACCTACGAATACTTCCCACCGAAGATGGTGGGCGGCGAACAGAGGTTCGTGTTGGGGAAGCACACCGGAAGAAGAGCCCTGGAGCACATAGCCAGAACCTTCGGGTGCGAGCTCGATGATTCTCAGATAGATAGGGTCCTGCATGATGTAAAAGAGAGAAGCGAGGGGAAATGCGCCATAACCTCTGATGTTCTCAAGGAGCTCATTCGCAATGCCAGGGGGACGAAGTGATTGAGCACATTATCCGAGAAGATACTGAAGGGCGACGCGGGAAGCTTCGTCGATGTGGCTGTGGACCGCGCTCTGGCACATGACGGGACGGGCGTCCAGGCCCTGATGGCATTCAGGGAGATGGGCATCGGCATAGTATCGAGACCGGACAGGATATCGATAGTCTACGATCACATAGTGCCGGCCAACAATTCCACTACGGCGGATCTGCAGGCCGAGCTGAGAAGATTCGCCCTCGATAGTGGTATAGATCTGCATGATATCGGCGAGGGGATATGCCATCAGGTGATGAGCGAGGGCATCGTCACTCCGGGCGAGATCGTCGTGGGGGCGGATTCGCACACCTGTACCATGGGCGCTTTCGGAGCCTTCGCCACAGGGGTCGGGGCATCCGACATGGCATCGATCTGGGCCACCGGCGATACCTGGTTCAAGATACCGGAGACCATCAACATCAGACTAGAGGGTGAGCTTCCCAGATACGTTGAGGCGAAGGACGCGGCCCTCCGTTACGTAGGTTTGTTGGGGGCCGGAGGGGCGACCTACAAGGCAATAGAGTTCACGGGCGACAACGACCTTGGGATGGATGACAGGCTGACCATATCCAACATGTCCGTGGAATCAGGTGCGAAGGCAGGGCTGTTCTACGCTGACGACGTTACCTGCAGATATCTTCGAAACCACGGAAGGAACGCAACCCCGCAGAAAAGGGAGGATTGCGATTACGTAAGAGAGGAGATCATACAGCTTGATGATATGGAACCTCTGCTCGCGGTGCCTCACAGAGTGGATGATGTCAGACCTGTATCCGATTTCGAAGGGACTCCGTTGGACCAGGTATTCGTAGGTACATGCACGAACGGCAGATACGGAGACCTGAAACGCTTCGCGGACATCGTGAGGGGGAAGAAGGTGAAGGTAAGGACGATCGTGGTCCCCGCCTCACGGGCTGTTCTCCTCAGAGCAGTGGATACGGGCATTCTGAGAGATATCATAGAGTCCGGGGCCGTAATCGGCAACCCCGGATGCGGCCCCTGCCTCGGAGCGCATCAAGGTGTTCTGGGAGAAGGTGAGACAGGGCTATCCACTGCCAACAGGAATTTCAAGAACCGCATGGGCGTGGGCGCTAAGTATTTCCTTTCGTCGCCTACCACCGCGGCATTCTCCGCATTGAAGGGAGAGATAGCCTTACCGGGGGACCTTCAATGAAAGGCGTCGCGATAAGGCTCGGCGACGATGTCGATACGGATCAGATAATCGCCGGCAGATATCTCAGAACTAAAGACAAATCCGTCTGGGCCGAGCATGCATTCGAGGATCTCGATCCGAGCCTGGCCTCCCGCCTGAAGGGCAGTGTAATCGTAGCTGGAAAGAACATGGGGTGCGGCTCATCTCGGGAGCAGGCGGCCATGGCGCTCAAGGAGGCGGGTGTCATCGCGGTGGTCGCAGAGAGCTTCGCCAGGATATTCTTCAGGAATGCCATCAACCGGGGCATACCCATGTTCGAGATACCGGAAGGCTTCACATGCGAAGACGGTGACGGGATCTCGATCTCCCTTGAGGAATCGTCCGTGGAGATCGACGGACGCAGATACCGGGCGCTGAAACTGTCTGACAAGATGAAGGAGATAATAGATGCGGGCGGCATCATAGAGCTTAGGAGAAGGGAGAAATGAAGATCGCCGTGGTCAGGGGCGACGGCATAGGCAAAGAGGTGATACCTCAGGCCGTCAGGGTCCTTGAGCACTATGCGCCCGATTCCGAATACTTCGAAGTGGAGATCGGATACGGCAAATGGGAGAGGTGCGGGACCGGATGCGATGACGGGGATATCGAATCCCTCAGAAAGGCAGACTCGATCCTCTTCGGCGCCATAACCACTCCTCCGGACCCGAAGTACAAGAGCGTCATGCTGAAAATAAGAAAGGACCTGGGTCTTTATGCCAATCTCAGACCGGTGCACGGGGAAGACTTCAATATAATGGTGGTGCGCGAGAATTCTGAGGGCCTGTATTCCGGGATAGAGGAGATAGGCGAGGAAAGGTCCACGACCCTTCGGGTGGTCACAAAGAAAGCGAGCGAGCGCATCGCAAGATGCGCATGCGGCGTATTATTGAAAGATTTTGAGAACGGAACCCTGACCATAGGGAACAAAGCCAATGTCATGAAGTCGGATGTGCTCTTCCGCGATACATGCATAAGAGTAGCTGAGGAAATGGGAGTTCCTTACAGAACGGCATACATAGATGCCCTGACCTTCGATGCCATACAGAATCCTCAACGGTACGATGTGATAGTCACCACGAATCTCTTCGGAGACATACTCAGCGATGCCTTAGGCCATCTCGTTGGCGGACTGGGGATGCTCCCCAGCGCGAACATAGGCGAGAGACATGCGCTCTTCGAGCCTGTGCATGGCAGTGCGCCCGATATCGCCGGTAGGGGCATCGCCAATCCTATTGCGGCTGTGAGGAGCGCGGGCATGCTGCTCGAGCATAACGGGATAAGATGTTACGAGGAGATAGAGGAAGCCATAACCGCAGTCATATCTTCAGGTATAAAGACAAAGGACCTGGGGGGAACAGCGGATACCGTATCATTCACCAACGCCTTGATGGACAGGCTCAGCTGAGGAGATTAGATCATGGACATTATCAACCCCGCCAACAACAGGAAGATAGGAGAGGTGCAGGAATTCACAGAGGAGATGGTGCACGATACCGTCGGAACCCTCGAGAAAGGATTCGCCGGATGGTCCGGATGCAGTTCCGCGGCAAGAAGCAGGATCATGTTCAAGGCCGCGGAGATCGTGAGACAGGATAAGGACAGATTGGCATCGATCCTGACGGCCGAGCAGGGCAAGCCTCTGCATGAGGCAAGGAATGAGATACTGGGGGCCGCAGCGGTCATGGAATTCTACGCTTCCATAGCGGGGACGATCAGCGGCCGTACTCTGCCGAGGGCGGATTACGGCTATGCATTCACGAAGAAGAGCCCGCTGGGAGTATGCGGCGCGATAATCCCGTGGAACATGCCGGCACTGATAATGGCATGGAAGGTCTGCCCGGCACTGGTAACCGGCAACACGGTGATATTGAAGACGGCTTCCGCCACGCCCCTCACGAACATCGGGATCGCCGATGCGCTTTTCAGTGCGGGGCTTCCTCGGGACACCCTCGCCGTGGTCACCGGGAATGGCAGCATCGCAGGTGCTGCCATAGCGCGTGACGAGAGGATCAGACATCTCTCGTTCACCGGGTCCGTTGATACGGGGGGAAGGATCGCAAGGATGATCGATCCCGGAAGGACACGCCTGACTCTGGAACTGGGAGGGAGCGATCCCATGATCGTGTGCGGGGATGCCGATATGGACCGGGCTGTAGCGGGCGCGATATCCGGGAGGTTCTTCAACTGCGGTCAGACGTGCGCCGCCGTCAAGAGGCTTTTCGTAGCTGACAGCATCGCCGATGAGTTCGTATCCAGGCTCAGGGCGGGTGCGGAATCGCTGATCGTAGGGGACGGTGCGGTCGGAGGAACGCAGATGGGCCCTCTGAGCAGCGCTTCCGGGCTGAAGGATATGGAGAGTTTCGTTCAGAGTATCGGAAGTCACGGGAAGATAATCGCCGGCGGCTCCAGACTAGGTGGTCCTGGTAATTTCTACCGGCCGACGCTGGTCCTTGACCCGGAACCGAAGAGCAGACTGCTGACAGAGGAAGTGTTCGGTCCTGTGCTGCCGATCATGAGGTTCGAGAACTTGGATGGGGCTATAGATATGGCGAATGATTCCAAATTCGGGCTCGGTGCATCGATATGGACCAAGGACCTGGATGCGGCCTATGAGGCCGTGGAGAGGATAGATTCCGGCATCATCTGGATCAATCGCCATCTCAGGATACCACCGGAAGTGCCGTTCGGCGGTACTAAGGACAGCGGCATCGGCCGTGAGAACGGTCTCGATGCTCTGGAGCAGTATCTCACGGAGAAGACCGTTATCCTTACACCATGACCGCTGGTCGGAGAAATTTCTTCTTGCCATGTAGAGATTGTACATCTCTAAGAAGATGAAGATGAGATCTGAACATGAAACAACTTGGAGACGAATAAATAAATAAATAAATAAATAAATAAATAGTACAATGTACTACATATAACGGGGGGCAGAATATGGCATTTTCTGTAAGGATGACTGAGGAAGAGGAAACGCTGGCCAAGAAATACGCTGCGCTGAACGGCATGTCTCTGGGGGAAGCATTCAAACAGGCATTGTTCGAGAAGATAGAGGACGAGTACGATATAGCCGTCGGTGAAGTCGCGTATGAAAAATACCTCAACGATCCAAAGACACGCACTCTCAAGGACCTCATGAGGGAGGAGTATTGAGTTACTCCGTCGAATTCTCTGAGGATGCAGTCAGACAAATAAAGAAACTCGACGAGTACACTCGTAGAATGGTGTATAATTGGCTCTGCAAACACCTAGAAGGCACCGATG
>DAXF01000006.1:555-4545 GCA_002506255.1 Methanomassiliicoccaceae archaeon UBA367 | reverse complement strand
AGTTCGAATCTCGCCCCCCACGCTTCATTTATCGGTTGTTCCTTGATTACCTTTACTTGCATTATTACCACCTGCCGATATCTTCGCCCCACACGCCACTTGTCATTGCATCTTGATCGGATGGCGGTCTGCATGTCTGCACGGGCCGCCGTTTCTGTCCGGCTTGCTTCATACTCTACTATAGTAAAATAAGAGCACGCGTGTCCTGAGCTGCCGCCTCAGGAGACGCATCGTTCCAAACAATTGGGAGACCTCGATTAATTTAACTCTTATTTCCATCTACCCGCGTTGATAATATGTCTCTCATTACAAGGAACAGAACAGACAGAGTGATGTTATTCGTAGATATCAGGAACGTTACCAAGAGCGTTCAGCTTAACGAGAACAAATTATTCAGATTGGACTTTTACGCTTTGGCCGTGCAGCTCCTTGAGGGGAGAGAGCTTGTGGCCGCTTACGTTTTCGATACAAGGGTACCTTTCGGAGAAGACGACAGGTCGAAGAAATTCCATGATAAATTAAGGTATATGGGCTACAGAGTCGTTGCCAGGGAGGCGTACGATCCCAACCGCGAGGAGCAGAAGGAGGTCGACGTGGCCATGGCCTGCGAGATGGTAGTGCATGCCTTGCGCGACCATTACGACGTTGCTATCGTGGTCAGCGGGGACAGGGATTTCATACCCGCCATACAACAAGTCCAATCTGCCGGGAAAAAGGTGGAGGTGGCCGCCTTCGCCAATTCAGTGGGCAGCGAGATGCGGAAGGCAGGAGACAACTTCCACGAACTGGAGAAGATGCCTCTGCTCTCAGTTTTCAATCCGCCAGAGGAGATTGCCGCAGACGGTTCGGAAGAGGAGGTGGAGTGATATGGACTTCTATAGTCTTCAGAAGGAGCTCAAAGAAAAATGGGACCTCAGTGACGACAGTTGGGATGAATTGAAGAACACGGTCATCCTGACTTTTGAAAGGGATGCCAAGAACAACAACATATTCTCAAAGTACGGAGGCAGGATCGTCTTCAGACACATAAATCACGAAGACAGGATCTTCGAGGGAGAGACCTGGATATGCAGCCTTTCGCTGAAAGGTAGCTATTATTTCGCCAAGGGCCTGCAGCGGCTTGACGGATCCTTCATGCTGGAACTCAAGAGAGAGCAGATGGAGGACATAGCCGATGCTGTCTGGAAGGGACATAGGGACAAGATCGAGCCTATTCTCGAGGAGAAATACAAAGAAGTGATGAAGAGGGCTGTGGGAGAGAAGGTTGCAGAGGCTGTCGGTGAGAAGGACAGCGAGATCAAGGATCTCTGCATCCAAATAGAGGAGCTTGAGCAGAGGGATTCTGAGAACAGGCAGATCATAGCATCCCTGGAGGAGAAGGTCCGTGTGGCGGAGAGCCGCCCTCGGGAATGCCCGGAAGAGCCTGTGATGAGCCTGTCCGCCTCGCCTTTCCGCGTTGGCAGAGTTTCTGTGGAGAGGACCGGTCCGGACGAGCTTCACAGTGAAGCTTTCGACAGAACAAGATACTTCGTCCATATAAGCTCAGATTACAGGATACTGTTGGTACGCCCTCACGACAGCGGGGACGTGATATGCATAGACAACAAGATCGTGCTAAACGGCCTGAGCATGGCCCTGCAGTTCTCCGGCCCGATGCAGCTGATATCGGAGTACAGTCCCGAATACGGCGGGATATTGATCCATCTGAGGTGACCCTCGGAGAAGATATATCCGCGTAGGGCTATGGCCGTCCATGAGATTCCTCGTCATAACCGACCTGCATCAGAAGAAGTCGATGGTCTCCCGCATAAATCAGTCATACAAGGACAACGAATGCGATGCGCTCCTGTTCTTGGGGGATGCCACCGATCTTGGCACTGCAGAGGATGCCGTGGAGGTGATGTCCATGCTGGAAGGCGACGTTTACGCCATTCCGGGCAACTGCGACCCCAGGGACACTCCCAAAAGGATATCCTCGGTGGTAAAGGATGTCCACGGAAAGAGATTCTCTGTCGGCGGTGTCGGTTTCGCGGCTTTGGGCGGTTCTAACATCACGATATTCAACACACCCTTCGAATATGAAGAAGAGGAGATAACGGGGCTCCTTGAGCCCATATCCTTCGAGGGCATGGTGCTGATGACGCACGCACCTTCATACGGAATACTGGACGAGATACCTTCTGGGATAAATGTAGGCAGCAGGGCCATCCGGGGGATTGTAGAGAAGTATCATCCCGTGGCGGCGGTATCAGGGCATATACACGAGGCGATAGGCATAGTGAATAAGAACGGCACCCTTTTCATGAATCCGGGCCCCGCCAGGGAAGGCAGGGCAGGGATACTGGATATCGACCCAGAGGGTGCATCCGCCAAACTGGTAAGGCTTTGATCGGATCTCGCATCTCAAAAAAGATTTATATAGGGTACCATGCTTAGGTGGCTCGGTTAATATGGCAATATGGCAGGGTAAGTCCAACAGAAAACCTACCGGCGGCAGGATAGCTAACAGCGCCGGCAAGAAGAAATTCGAGATCGGTAGGGAGAAGCATTTCACCAGAATAGGCAAGCAGAGCCTGAGGCAGTACCGCACACGCGGCGGACACCACAAGAGCGGAGTCCTCCTTGCCGAGTACGCCAATGTCATGGACGCCAAAACCAGCACCGTGAAGAAGGTCAAGATCCTGAACGTCAAGGTCAACCCTGCAGACCCCAACTACGTTCAGCGCAGCATCGTCAACAAGGGCGCCACCATCGAGACCGAGATAGGTCTTGCGAAGGTGACATCAAGGCCCGGACAGGACGGAACGGTGAACGCGGTACTCACACAGTAAGAGTTAAGGTATCTTCCGCATCTCTCCAATCATGACCTACGATGACGATAATGCTATCGTTCTCTGGCCAGAGTATTTTGACTCGGAGAGATCCAGGTCCCAGGGACGACGTCTGCCTAAAGAGCTTTGTGTCAAGAACCCTGAGCTCGATATGATCGCGAAGGGTGCAATGGTCCTCGACCTAGAATACAGGGTCATAGAGGATGCCGCATACCCTGCCAACTGGGCAGCGAAGAACGGTTGTGTTAGGGTGGAAAAGGGCAAAATGCATAAAACAGATATCCTTCCTGCAATAGGCCGGATACTAGTGGATAACCAATGAACCCTTATATCCTCTAGAAAGATTCTGTGGCATGATATCCCCTTTGGACGCCAGGGTGATGGACGCCAACTCAGAGAGCATGAGCGTCGGCGTTGAAGATCTCATGCAAAACGCCGGACAGGCTCTGGCTGAAGTTGTCAGCGACCTTGCAGGCGACAGAAGAGTCCTGTTCGTCTGCGGCGGCGGCAACAACGGAGGGGACGGATACGTTGCAGCCTCCATTTTAGGCTCAGACGTGGTCAGATTGTCCGATCCCAAGACCAAGGTCACACGAAAGCGCATGGAGGAAATAATGGGCCATGTGCACAATTATGAGAAAGGCTGTATAAACGGATACAGCGTCATAGTCGACTGCGCTCTGGGAACCGGTACTGAGGGCATCCCTCGAGGAAATTATGCATCTTTTATCAAAGAGCTGAACTCATCAGGCAAATTCGTCATATCCGCAGACATACCCTCCGGTTTCGGGACCGGGATCGCAGTAAGGCCTGACGTCACAGTCGCATTCCATGATATCAAAACAGGGATGACAGATGAGAACTGCGGCACCATCATAGTAGCGGACATAGGGATCCCCCAAGAGGCCATTCTCTTTGTGGGACCCGGCGACATGCTCAGATACCCCGAGCCCGAGAAGAACAGCCACAAAGGAGATAATGGCAAGGTCTTGGTGATAGGGGGTGGACCCTATGCCGGTGCACCGGCCATAGCGGCGTCTGCTGCCCTGCGGATAGGCTGCGACCTCGTCAGGATCGCATCACCGCAACAATCAGCATCGATCATAGCCGCGATGTCCCCTTCCTTTATCGTCACAGAGCTGTCATGCAGATCCCTTTG
>DAXF01000006.1:0-184 GCA_002506255.1 Methanomassiliicoccaceae archaeon UBA367 | reverse complement strand
CCCACCATCCTAACGCCGCACAGGGGGGAGATGGCGAGGCTGCTGGGCTGCGAGCCCGATGACGATAATGTCATGGCATTCGCCAAGAGAACCGGGTCCGTGATCCTCCTGAAGGGCAGAGTGGACATGATCACTGACGGCACCAAAGTGAGATACAACAGGACAGGGTGCGCAGCGATGACAG
>DAXF01000071.1 GCA_002506255.1 Methanomassiliicoccaceae archaeon UBA367 | reverse complement strand
ACCAGGATCTTCTGCTCCACATCAGTCTTGTCCAGACCGTATGCCAGAGCGGCTGCCGTAGGCTCGTTAATTATACGGACGACCTCCATGCCTGCTATGGCGCCGGCATCTTTTGTCGCCTGCCTCTGATTGTCATCGAAGTAGGCCGGGACCGTTATCACGGCTTTGGAGATGGTTTCCCCAAGATAGGCCTCTGCGTCCCTCTTTATCTTCTGGAGGATGTAAGCGGACACCTGTTGCGGAGTATACTCCTTGCCGAGGGCTTTGACCTTCTCGGACGTGCCCATCTTCCTCTTGACGTTCTTTATCGTGCCGTCGGGGTTTGAAACGGCCTGCCTTCTGGCGGGCTCTCCCACCAGGAGCTGCCCGTCCTTTGTAAATGCCACGTAAGACGGGAACGCCTTTCCACCCACGGTAGTGCCTTCGGCACTGGGTATCATGGTCGGCCTGCCTCCTTCCATTACAGCGGCCGCCGAGTTGCTCGTACCCAAATCAATTCCTATGATTCTCTCTGCCATTTTACTCACCATTCTCCTCTTTTTTCCTCATGACCTTCACCTTAGAACATCTAAGGAGTCGGCCGTTGATAGTATATCCCTTCTGGAACACCTCTGTTATCTTCCCGTCGGTGTCCCCTTCCTCAGTCAGCAGGGCCTCGTGCATCAGCGGGTTGAACCCGCCGTCCGTAGGTATCTCCTCCAGCCCTTTCGATGTCAGGAGCTTCGTCAGGTTCTTGCGCACCCCTTCTATCCCCTTCACGAACTCGCTGTCCGGGTCCTTGGCAAGTGCCAGTGCCCTTTCCAGATCATCCACCGTCAGTAATAGGTCGGCCATCAGCTCCGATGTCGCGTACTTCCTGTACTCCTCATTGTCGCGCTGGGCCCGCTTGCGGTAATTGTCGAAATCGGCCTGTAGCCTTCTGGCCATATCGAGATACTCGTCCGCTTTGGCCTTCGCCTCGGAGAGCTCCTTCTCCTTCATCTCAAGAGCCTGCTTCTCCTCTTCCGCGACCTTCTTCTTTTCAGACTTCCCAGTCATGCGCATCGCCTCTGTAGTCTAACCTATAAGATGGGATAAGGGGGGTTGGTCCCCCCGGTTTCTGGACTCAGTCCATGTCATCCATACCGTCCATTCCGCCCGGTCCTCCGGGTGGGCCGGAAGGCATGGGCATGCCGCGGGCCGCGATGACATCGTCGATCCTCAGGATCATGACGGCAGCGTCTGTGGCCGAGTTGATGGCCTGTTTGCCGATCCTGTAGGGCTCGATTACGTTGAGCTTCAACATGTCCTCCACCTTGTTGGCGAAGGGGTTGAGGCCTGCGTGTACGTTGCCCGCCTTGTGCTGCTTCCTCATCTCTATGAGTATGTCGATAGGGTCGAGACCCGCGTTCTCCGCGAGGGTGGTGGCTATGGATTCCATCGCGGATGCGAATGCATCGATGGCTATCTGCTCCCTTCCTCCGACAGTCGCGGAATAGTCCCTTAGCCTCATGGCTATCTCCACTGCGGTGGATCCGCCGCCTGTGACTATTTTCCCGTCCTCTATCGCTACTTTTACGACGGACCATGCATCCACAAGGGACCTCTCGATCTCCTCGGTGACATGGGGGGTACCTCCCCTTATGAGGATGGACACGCTCTTTGCGTTGACGCCGGTGATGAATGTCATCTCCTCATCCTGAACCTTCTTGACCTCAACAAGCTCCGCCTTGCCCAGGTCGGAAGCCTCGAGCTCGTCGATCTTGTTTATGATGTTGCCGCCTGTGGAGAGGGCGAGCTTCTCCATGTCGGTCTTCTTGACACGCCTGGCAGCCATGATACCCTCTTTGGCGAGGAAGTGCTGTGCCAGGTCGTCGATGCCCTTCTGGCAGAATACGACGTTGGCTCCGGCCTCCTTCACTTTCTGCACCATGCGCCTGAGCATGTTCTCTTCCTCTGCGAGGAATGCGTTGAGCTTGGACGGGTCTGTTATCTCGATCTTCGCGTCTATCTCGGTCTTCTTGACCTCGAAAGCTGCGTCTATGAGAGCGATCTTTGCATTCTCTATGACCTTGGGCATTCCGGAGTGGACCGGTTCTTTGTCGATTATGAGGCCTCTTACAAGAGAGGACTCCTCCATGGAGGCCCCGGACTTCTTGACGGTCTGTATGTTCTTGAGGTCTATCTCGAACTTGCCGTCCTTTTTCTCTGTGATGGTCTTAACGGCATCTACACAGATCTTGGCGAAGTGCTCTTTGTATCCGACGACCTGTTTGCTGATCATCGCGATCTCCGCGATGTTCGTGAGCAGGTCATTGTCGTCTATGGAGACTTTCTTGGAAACCTCGGAGAGAACTTTCTGGGCCTGATCATTGGCCATCTTGTATCCCGCCGTGATGATGGTGGGGTGAACGTTGGCGTCTATGAGGTCCAGGGACTTCTTCAGAAGCTCCCCTGCGAGTATAACGGAGGTTGTGGTACCGTCCCCCACTTCTGCGTCCTGGGTCTTCGCGACCTCGACCAGCATCTTGGCTGCGGGGTGCTGTACATCCATCTCCTTGAGGATCGTCACACCGTCGTTGGTTATGACAACATCTCCCATGGAGTCCACGAGCATCTTGTCCATTCCCCTGGGACCAAGGCTGCTCCTCACAGAGTCGGAAATCGTCCTGGCTGCTGCGATGTTGTTGAACTGAGCGTCCTTCCCTTTGTCTCTTTTCGTTCCTTCTTTAAGAATCACTATAGGTGTGTTACCCATGCCCATATTTTCATTCCTCCAATACTGTTGGATTGCCTGACCTGCCTAAAGTTTGTTCTTCTATATAAATATAACTCGATTTGATGTATCCGCCCGCACGAGACCTGTCCTCTCGCAGGGAAGCCTGGCATCACAGTTGAACGACAGTATCATTAAACCTCCCGGCAATACGAAAGCATGACCGACCTCCGCTTCCCGCTGGAAGGGTACCATCTCGAGGGGGCAGAGGACTCTGACAACGATTATCTGCTCCACACGGTCGAAGAGAGCATAATAGGATCTGTGCCCGGAGACGAGGCAGCGGCGTCCGATCTCTGGATAGATGACATACTGGCAGTGATGTTCGACGTCAGGAGGGACGGCGGCATGGAGAACGAGCTCTACATCCTCAGAGACGACAACGGGGAAAGGGCCGGACTGCTGTGGATGGGGGTATCCAGGGACCAGTTCACCTGCGACGAGACGGGGTATGTCCTGCAGATATACGTGGAGGGGCATCTTCGCCGGAGGGGGCTCGGCAAAGCTCTCATGAGGTCGGCAGAGGAGTGGTGCCGGGAGAAGGGGCTTTTCTCAATGACCCTCAACGTCGGCAGCGTCAACAAGACTGCCGATAGGCTCTACAGGTCCGCCGGGCTCGGACCAAGAACGGTCGTGATGCATAAACGGCTGGCTTAAAGGGTCAGCTTCGTGCCTTTGAAGGGGTCGTTACCGGCCGCATACCCGATCCATTTCCAAAGGGAGACCTCCTCCGCATACGTAGGGGTGAAGAACCTCCTTATCCCGGGCAGGAACATGTACACCACCAGAACCGCCATGGCCGCAGCCATCAGAACCGGGGGTATCTCCAGGATCCCGAGATCCACATGGACGTCGAACAGCCGCAACCCTATGAAATCCATCAGCACCAGGAAAACATATGTTGTCGAGGATCTCACAGTCCCGGCCCAAACTGCGCGATTGCCGGAGGACAGGCTGAACATATTGGATGCGAACCTTATGAACATCAGGAAGAAGATCACCACGAGAGTGAGTGTCCATATCTTCGCAGCGAAGCTGTCAGACGTAACCGCCTGCGGTATGTATGACAGCGCCCGGTACAGGTACATGGCTGAGAAAAGCACCGCACCGATGGCTGCCAACGGCAAAGTGGCCGGCGGTTTCCGGTAGTACTTGTGCGTCTTCTTGGTCCTGAAAACCCCGGCCGGAACCGAAGACCTGATTCTTTCCGTTCCTTTGTCCAGCATGCCCTTGCCTTTCTCGAGCAGGCCGTCTATCCCCGCGGTCATCCCTCCGTTATCCCTGTGGCATACTATAAAACGTAGCCCGCATCTCATGATTCGATGAATGCCAAAGAATCCGCCAACGGCATAATCGTCAACGTGGCCAACCGCGACAAGACGGATTCCTATGTGCCGCCCGCAATGGTATCTTTGGTTATCCTTGCGTACATAATCATAATGCTGAGGTACTATGCGCTGACCATAGAGTCCTTCGACGGGGCCCTGTCCCTGTCCCAGATGTTCGACATCATGTCGATCTTCGTCATCGGCATGGCCCTGGTGCTCTCAATATTCTACCTGCTTACAGCCAGGAATATCAAGCACATGCGGAGGGAGAGCACGCTCCGATGCCTTTTGGCCGATTACGCAGAGGCTATGGGCGCAGACGTCAGGAATCTCAGAAGAATGGATTCGGAGATACGAAGACAAGAAGGAGTTGGGTCTTACAGGATCAGGAAGATCGCGTTGGTCCTCCCTGCGGCTCTTGGTACCGGATCTCTTTTCTTCCTGGACCTGCAGGTTTACGGGGCCGGAATGATGATCCTTTGCTGGGCTTTATCCCTGATCGCCATATTCGCGGTGGCTCCCGCGCTTACAACCGCGCCCAGAGCCCACGAGAAAAGAACATTGCCCTTCTACGAAGAATTCAACCGGATGGCCCCCTGCATCGGCATGTACTCTGCGGGATTCGAGAGGGTGATAGGCGTGCGCTCCTTCCTCCTATTCACCGCAATATCTGCACTCACCGCCGGCCTTTTCCTGCCTGTCTGGGCATTCATGACCTTCAATGATATGAACCGTCATTTCATGGAGCAATGGTACTTCGAGGATTCTGTGATCAGATCCCTGCGAAGGGCCTTCGCATGACAAAAGAGAATAATAGAGCTAACACATCGTCGGACGGATGAGCGAAGACAGGAGCCTCAGGAATGTCATCATCGGCTTCATAATCGGGGTGGGGTCCGTCCTGCCCGGAGTAAGCGGCGGAATATTGGCCGTAGGTTTCGGAATATATGAGAGGCTTGTGACAGCGGTGGGCAACATACGAGAGAGGCTCAAACCCGACTTCTGGTTCCTTTTCACTGTCGGCGGAGGGCTTGTTGTCGGTGCCGGCATCACCGTGCTCGGCCTTGACTATGCCTTCGGCAATTATACTGTGGTGATGATGTGCCTTTTCCTGGGGCTTGTGGCCGGACAGGTACCAGAGATCTGGAAGCTGGCTAAGAATGATGCTGAGATCAGACCTCTGTATACCGTCATGGCGGTGATCGGCCTTGTCATCATGGCTGTGCTTCTTCCGTTCGAGAATGCGGCTCCCGGCACGGACTTCTACGCCAACGATCTCACGGCTGCGGCGGTTTTCATGTTCTGTGGACTCGT
>DAXF01000023.1:3386-4039 GCA_002506255.1 Methanomassiliicoccaceae archaeon UBA367 | reverse complement strand
AGGAAGCTGAGGCCGACCACAGGGGAGACAGGAGAGATCGACAGGGCGGCGCTCGCACAGTACAAAAAAGGCATAGGGTTCAGATATCAGATGGCCGAGGGCGTATCCTGCCTTGTCGATCTGGATGAGGAACCTCCCAATGGGCCCGACGCAGAGGCTTTGGAAACAGCACTCGTTTTCTCGGAGATGCTGCATGCCAGGATAGCCGATGAGATACATTTTATGAGAAAAGTGGTGGTCGACGGATCCAATACCGGAGGCTACCAGAGGACCGCCCTGGTCTCCACGGGAGGGTGGGTAGAGGTCAACGGCAGGAAGATATCTATTCTCTCGGTATGTCTGGAGGAGGATGCAGCCAGGAAGATCGAGGAGAAGGACGGGGAGATAACATATCGTCTGGACCGCCTTGGGATACCGCTTATCGAGGTGGCCACAGGCCCGGACATAAGGACCCCGGAAGAGGCAATGGAGACAGCCCTCCGAATAGGGACGCTCCTGAGAGCCACAAGAAGGGTAAAGAGGGGCATCGGCACCATCAGGGAGGACCTGAATATATCGATACCGGGAGGAGCCCGTGTTGAGATCAAGGGGGCTCAGGAGCTCAGGCTGTTGCCCGATTATGTATCCAACGAGGTCGCAAGACAGAGGATGCT
>DAXF01000023.1:2383-3058 GCA_002506255.1 Methanomassiliicoccaceae archaeon UBA367 | reverse complement strand
CGGGTTCGCCGGAGTGATGAATGGGGCCGGTGGCAAACTTAGGCTAGGGTCGGAGATGGCCCAAAGAGCCAGGACCAGAGGGGTCAAGGGGATATTCCATTCAGATGAGCTGCCTGCCTACGGAATAGAGCAGCGCTATGTTGATATTCTAAGGCAAAGACTGGGCGTCATCGGCGTTAACGATGCCTTCGCGATATGCGCGGCACCCGAGAGGAAGGCCCGCTCCGCTCTGGCGGCGGCAGTGGAGAGGGCCAACGAGGCTCTTACCGGAATACCGGAAGAGACCAGGGATCCGTTGCCTGACGGCACTTCGAAGTATTCGAGACCTCTGCCTGGTGCAGCCAGGATGTATCCGGAAACAGACGTTCCGCCTACCGAGATAACCGATGAAAGACTGAAGGAGATACGGGCCAGCCTTCCGGAGCTACCCGAGGAGACCGAGGCCCGTCTTATCAGGGACCACGGAGTGAACAAACAGCAGGCCAGGCAGCTGGTCAGGCAGGACTTCTCAGATCTGTTCGAGCGTGCCTGCAAGGCCTACGGGGACATGTCCGCGGTGATAGCGACCACTTTCCTGAACACATACAGTGAACTGGAGAAGGCCGGTGTTGACACCTCTTTGATAAGCGAAGCCGATGTAATGACGACATTCTTGCTGCTCTCAGAGTCCAAATT
>DAXF01000023.1:0-2148 GCA_002506255.1 Methanomassiliicoccaceae archaeon UBA367 | reverse complement strand
GGTCAAACTCGGGCTCGAGTCCCTGGACGACCGGGAGGCTGAGAGGATAATCGATTCCATCTTGAAGGAAAGAGAGGAATTCGTCAGGTCCAAGGGCAAAGCGGCGGCAGGACCGCTAATGGGGCCGGTCATGGAATCCCTAAGGGGCAAGGTTGATGGTAAGAAGGCCAGCCAACTTCTGTCGGAAGCCATAGCCAGGATGGTAGGCTAAGGCCTTATCTCCAGCACCCTTAGGGTCTCGAAGAAGAGATTCAGATGACCCAGCTCTGTGACTTCCATGCCTTCCAGCAGAAGATCCAGACGTCCCCGGTCCATCAGGGAGGAGACGACCACGATGATCCTTCCTCCGCATTCCAGGTGCTTTCCCGCACAGCCTATCAGCCGGGGAAGGGGACCGATGCCATCCGGGCCCCCGGACCACGCCGCTTCCAAAGCGCCGCTCTCGCTTACCGGCAGATAGGGCAGATTGAAGACAAAGGTATCGAAGACGCCTTTGACGTTGTCGCATACGTCGGAAATAAAAATATCAGCATCCAGTCCGTTCCTCCGGAAGTTCTCCCTGGCACATTCAACCGCCCTTTCGTTTATATCGACAGCGGTCACCAAAGCTCCGTTGCTGGCACAGTGCATGGACACAATTCCAGAACCGCATCCGACCTCCAGTACAGATTCGCCCCTGAAGACGTTGAAGGATTCAATCAGCAGATAGCTGTCCTCTGACGGAGGGTAAACCTCGGGGTACGTTTCAACAGATATGCGCTCGTCTATCCTCATGCTGCCACGTAATCGTATTGTCGATTTACGGATTATGCTTGCCTTTCCACGTTTTATATTCTAGCAATGCTATGGGCCCGTGATGGCGCACGTGAATTACCTGGATATCCTTGCGATCGGGAATCTTGAGAGGGCGGAGGACGGCTCGATCACAGAGGCGAACTCGACATCAACTCTGATAAGGTCCGGTCAGCGCCTGATAGTTGTGGACCCCAGCAGCAAACTTATGAGGCCGGCCATAAAATTGTCCTTCAGGCAGATCGGGGTGTTCATGAAGGATGTTGACACAGTGGTCCTGACGCATCCCCACTATGATCACATGGAGAATCTGGACCTGTTCCCGAACGCTGAGATCTTGGTGCATTCGGGCGGAGAGGCCAATCCGGATTACACCGTGGTGGAAGGAGACCGCAGGATATCCGAGGGGGTGGAGCTGGTCCATACGCCGGGGCACACATGGGATTCCATGAGCGTTTTTGTCAGGGGGGATCTGAACTATGCGGTGGTGGGTGATGCAATACCTTTGGAGGACAACTTCAGGAAAAAGGTCCCTCCCCGGCTCAACATAGGAGAGGACACGGCTATGAAAAGCATTAAGACCATAGCTAACTTCGCAGACGTGATAGTGCCCGGTCACGGTGCGCCGTTCAAGATAAGGAAGAGATGATCATGGAAAGAGAGGTCCCGGAAGCCGTTTACACAGAATGCACGAAATGCCGTGAGCAGACGGCCCACGAGGTGCTGAAAGGCAAGATGGGAAAAGCGTCCCTGGAGGGTACGCTGAAATGCATGGATTGCGGGAAGACGATAACAACAACGATCCCTATGCCCCGCCAGATCGTCACGCGTGTGATAGTCAGTGACGGACCAATATCCTATCAGTCGTCCACGATCCTGGAGGAGGACGAGCTCCTCATGGAAGGGGACGAGTTCTATCTGGAGGACGGTCTCAGAGTAAGGATCGCATCCATAGAGAACAACGACAACAAACGCGTCAAGAAGGCCAGGGCCCCGAAGGTCAAGACCATATGGGCTCAGAAATTCGATATCCTCAACGTGAAAGTAACGATCAACGACGGTACGAAAAGCTATTCCAGAAGGATCCCCGCTCTTCCGGACGATGAGTACGCTATAGGGCAACTTCTCTCCTTGGAGGACATGGACTGTTTCATCCATGCGATAAAGACCCGGGACAGGCTCATCAACAGGGGCACTGCAGAGGCCAGGAATGTGGTGCGCATATACGGCCGCTACAAGAGGAAATCAATCCCCGTTCTCGATCTCGAGGATGATATCTAAGATATCGGACAGGTTCGAGCTTCTTACCACGTGGTCTGCGGCAGCCGCCGTGTATTCCTCATCGGCAGGATTGAA
>DAXF01000093.1 GCA_002506255.1 Methanomassiliicoccaceae archaeon UBA367 | reverse complement strand
GATACCTGACCCGGAAGGCGGAAATTGATGAGCCTTCCGAGAGCCATCCTTCTGAAGAGGCTCTCCAACGAGCTCAGGATGTGCTCCGAGTACCTGGGTACCGATTTCACGTTCGACCCTGCGGAAGTAAGAGATTTTCCAATAGAGATCGATGTTCACGTCAGCAACGTCATAGGTTACGAGGCTCCCGGCAAAATGATCACGGACCACGAATTCCTGATAATAATCACTGAGGAGTATGGTGAGAAAAAACCGGAAGTGAGATGGCGCAGCCGGATCTTCCATCCCAATATAATGGGCCCGGAGGACGGCGGCTACATCTGCATAAAACTCCTGAACGAATGGTCTTTCGGCACCACGCTCCTCTCTTTCATCAAGGGCGTTGAGTATCTTATATCCGACCCGAACCCACGGAGCCCATTCGGGACCGACGCCTGCATGGAAGCTGCGGAATACTTTCAAAACAACAGATCCAGAATTCATGCGTCTGTATCGTACGGTAGCAAATGACTCCGAATATATTGTCCGGGAATATCAGGGAAAGACCCTATGCCGAGAGGAGAGCGGCCGCTGACCTGTTCATGCCTGAGGCCGTGATGATGCAGATCGCTGCCCATGCGGATCTGGGTCTTGAAGAGGGCAAAGAGATCATGGGCCTTCTTCTCGGCAGAATTTATGCAGACGATCAGGGGGAGTACGCCGTTGTGAAGGAGGCTGTGACATCCAAACTGGAATCGGACCGTGTGATGGTGCGGTTCGACAAAGAGGACATGGGTGCACTGGTGGATGCCATTGACAGAATGTCCCCTGATACGGACATAGTCGGATGGTACCACTCACATCTGGGCTACGGGTGCTTCATGTCCGAGACCGATGTGAAGACCCAGGACGGACTATTCGGCGGCGCATGCGGATTCGCACTGGTTGTCGACCCCAAGATGAAAGAAATAGCCGTCTTCGACAGCAGCCCGGGCTCACCTGGCGTGGCACAGATGGTGATCCTGGAAGAGGAATGATCAGACCCAGATAGCATGCCTTTTGCGCATGCAATCCTCGGTGCATTCCAACTTCTTCATCAGGCAAGGAACGATGCTGTCGAAGAACATCACGACCGCATCCTCGAATATCGTGCCCAGAGGCGCATACACCTTGGTATCGGAATTCTTCCTAACATTCAGGCATATGACGTCGTTGGAAGCGTGAGCAAGCTTGCTGGTGGGAGTTGACGTGAGGCATATGACATGACACCCTATACGCCTGGCGATGTTGGCGGTCTGAACGGCGGACATGGTCTCGCCCGTATTGGAGATCAGGACCGCCAGGTCGTCCTTGCTTATGATCGGTGTCGTCATATCCCCGACGAAGTGCACATCAAGACCCAGCTGAACGAGTCTGACGGCAAAGAACTTCCCTACTAGTCCTGACCTGCCGGACCCATAGATGAATATCGTCTTCTTCTTAAGCAGAAGATCGATGAACTTATCCTGAGACTCCTCGCTTATGGAAGAGACTGCCTCGGATATCTCCTTCTGGATGAAATCCAGTGATTTACGGTACATCTAGGCCTCATTGACCGATTCCTCGGCCTCCTTCTTCCTGATCCTGAGGGCTTTGGCGACCCTCTTATTGAGGTATCTCTCGTGGATGATCCTCATGTACATTGCATCATGCTCCAGCAGAGGGGAGGACGAGATGATCTTTATCTCCGGCTTCAGATCGGCCAGACACTCTCCCAGCGCATCGAATTTAAGATCCCCTTTCTTTATCGGCGTGAGTCTCTGCTCGTTGCCGTCAGCATGCTCCACTCCGGCGAAAATCGAATAGACCCGGCCTTCGTTGTAAGGAGATACCGTTTCGATCAGGTCCTTGAAATCCTCAGGCTCGACCAATGAGCCCCTCGTGCGGGCATGGTGATGCGGGAAGTTCACCACTGGCACAACATTGTCCACATTCTCGCACAGTTCCAGTATCTGTTCCAGGGATCCGAATACATCCTGCTGCCCTGTGATCTCTACTCCGAGCTTGGGCTTGATTTTTGTGGCTTTCCACCAGTCCATGATCTCTTCCACATTCATCATTATATTATTGTCGATATCCTCGCGGTCGGCACCTTTGTGGTAAAGACCCAGATTGGTGACCACCGTGTCACCGCCCAGCGCATCGGCCATTATGGCGGCGAACTTTATGCTGTTGATGCACTCATAGGTGAGATCACTTTCAGAACCAAGGTCCATGTAATTGGGGGTGTGCATCGACATGCTTATGTCCAATCTCTTGGCCATTCTGCCCACATTGTAGAGGTCTCCGAAGGACCCGGTGACACCGGAGTTCATCTGGATCATGAAATCATCCTCCTCTATCACCAGCCGCGGGTCGCAGATCAGTTCGTCGTCGCGTATGACCCCGACGACCAATGCGCTGTCGATGTCCCTTATGGATAGACCGATCTCCTCATCGTCTGGCGGGACCTCGCTGACGCCTGCCCTGACCATCTGGATCTCCAT
>DAXF01000035.1 GCA_002506255.1 Methanomassiliicoccaceae archaeon UBA367 | reverse complement strand
CCGGATTCCCTTATCCCGCGGTCAACGACCCTTGCGAGCTCGATGGAATCCGCTCCCGGAGGTCCGGATTCAAAGGAGGGGTGAGCCATGGGAATAAGCTCCGCTCCCGTGGTCAGCACGCCCATGTTGGGTGTGTCGCCGAAGGGAGTGCCGGGTATTATCTTGACGCCGGCTGTGACCTTCGTCTTACCGATCTCGACGACGGCAGAGCCGTCGGCAGATTCAATGATCCCGGTCTCGAACTTTATCTTCCTGAAGTCATCGACCCTTCTCCCGTCCGTCCTCCTCCCATCCTTCAAGAGGTTGAGGATGTGGTCGCGTCTGATCTCTGATATTACCTGATTACTCATCGGAATCACCTCCGTCACCGTAGCGTTTCAGAAGTGCTTCCTTCTGGAGCTTGTAAAGGTCGTGGCATCCGCCTACGGCCAGCTCTATCGCTCTGTCGAACTCCTGTCGGGTCATGTTCCCGTCCATCTGCAGCAGCACGATCTCGTTCGTGCTGGGAACGATGGCCAGAGGTACATCGGCCTGTCCGAAGTTGTCCTCCTCCTTGTTGAGGTCCAGCAGTACGTGCCCGTCCGCCTTGCCGGCAGCGATGGCGGGTATGATGTCCCTCATGGGTATCCCTGCATCGGCGAGGGCCACGGATGCCGCCGTAAGGCCTGCGCACCTGGTGCCCGCGTTCGCCTGCAGGATCTCGATGTACACGTCTATGGAGGCGCGGGGATAGAGCTCGGTCAGAACGACCTTCTCCAGGGCCTCCGCTGTTATCTTTGATATCTCGACGGATCTCCTGTCCGTTCCCGGCCTCTTACGGTCGCTTACGGAGTAGGTCTGCATATTGTACTTGCACTGGATGATGGCTTTGGTGGGATCCTGAAGATGTCTGGGGTGGCACTCTCTGGGCCCGTAGACCGCTGCCAGTACCTTGTTCTTCCCGATCTCCACATATGCGGAGCCGTCTGCATTTGCCAGGACACCGGCCTCGATCTTCACAGCCCTGTGCTCTTCGGGCATTCTGCCGTCTATCCTCTTTCCATCCTTGTCAACCAAAATCATGTCTGTAGTGCCGCTCATTCTCCCACCTCTCCTGTGTTGGGGAGCTCTTTCTCGATAAATTCTTTAACACGCTCGGTGAGGCTTCCCTTGTGGGCATTCTCACCGATCATCTCTATGGCCTGGGCGGCCACTTCCGCATTCCTCTCGCCCCCATCTATCCAGATGATGCCGTTCTCGCCTATGAATATGCGGCAGTCCGTCATGTTCTTTATCATCTGTATCATGGACCCGCTCTTCCCTATTACGCGGGAGACCTTGACGTACGGTATCTCGACGAGTCTTCCGCCCTCAAGTCTCCTGAGGCCGGAATCGTTCATTGTGACCTGTATCTTCTTGCCCTCATCGACAGAGAGGACCTTCAATAGGACCACATTGCCTACGTTGAGGTATCTGGATGTGTCGCCGAACTCCACCTTCCACGGCACCTCGCTGACATGCAGCGGGGCTGGGTAGGGGGCTCTTATGTCCACCATCCAGTTGGATGATCCTATATCGTTAATCATTCCGATGACCATGTCCCCCGGTTTCGGCATGTACCTGCCGCCCAAGGGTATGACGCCCACGCCGTACTGGTTCTTGTTCTTCACTCCCAGTACTGCTGCGTATACCTTGCCGTCGACGGTGTATGTGTTGTCGCCGGCCTTGGCGCCGCTGTCATCCAGAATATCGCCCGGCACTACAATCTCGCGTGCCGGTCTGGCGCTTCTTTTCTCCATGTTATCACTTCTCAGACTCGTTATATTTCATCAGGAGATGAGCTTCACTTCCGCGGTGCCCCTCGTCCTGTCCTTCATTCTGCCGGTCAATTCGTTGATCCTTCCGGCAGGTATCTCCATGACCCCTATCCAGGAGCCGTCCTTCTGCCATTCCTCGCGCTCCACGACCCCGAAGCCTATGAGATCCTCGTAGCACTTCCCGTAGTCGGTGCCGCTCAGCCTCACTGCGACTCTGGATTTCTCCAACCTTATCGGAATAAGCGGCTTCAGCAGCTTCATGGCTTCATCGACCTGTTTCTCCATGGTCTTGAATGCGTCGACGTGGAATTTCACCTCGTCGAGGGCCATGCTTATTCTGTTGGGCGGGTGGGGCAGCTTGGTTTGGGGATTTATGGCGTTGGAAGAGATGTAGGCCACAATGCGCTGCCTCTTGGCCTCCAGCATCTCCCTCCTCTGCTCGGTCGTAATCTGGATCTCGCCTTTCTCGATGATTCGGCTGGCGATCGCGCGGATGTCGGTGGTCCCGAAGGCCTCAACGATCTTCTCGCTCTGAGGCCTGGTCCCTCTGCTGGCATTGTTGAAGACATCGTCTATCACCATGTGCTCCAGCAGGTCGACGTCCTTGCCGGCCTTTATGTCCCTGATCACCGTGGGATCGAGCAGGATCTCGAACGTCTCCCCATGGGTATCCAAGCGGGCGACGACCGCATTATCCAGATCTACCATCTTCCCTCACATTTTGCCGATGGCCTCTTCGAGCTCCTTATCGTTAAGGGTCCTGAAGATCTTGCCCTTCTCCACAACGCCGATCTCGATGTTGTGAGAGTTCAGCTCATCCTCGGTGGCGGCCGCAAGGGCTCTGAGGCCAAGCGCCAGGGCAGCCTCGTATGTCATGTTGTCCTCGAACTCCTTTTCGAAGACGTCCATGACAGTCGGGCGGCCCGAGCCTATGCTACCGGCCTTGTACGCCACCAGGGCGCCGGAGGGATCGGTCTCGTACAATTGGCATCCGAAGTCGTCAACGCCTGCCACGAGCAGACCTGTGCCGAACGGGCGGACCCCGCCGTACTGAGTGTAATTCTGTTTGAAATCGCAGACCTTCTTAACGAGGCCCTCTATCGTTACGTTGTCCCCGTAGGTTATCTTGTGGATCTGGGCATCCTTCCTGGCTTCATCGACCAGTATCCTCGCATCGGCGACAAGCCCGGATGTCGCGCACCCTATGTGCTCATCCACCATGTAGATCTTCTGGATCGAGTCAGGCTCCACCAGTCTGCTGGATGCATGCTTGTCCCCTATGAGGATGACTCCGTTGTCGAATTTGAGGCCGATGGCCGTTGTGCCCTTCTTCACGGCCTCGCGGGCGTACTCGACCTGGAAAAGCCTGCCGTCCGGGGAGAATACCGTAATCCCCCTGTCATATGCCATTTGTCCTGGTTGCATAGTAAAAACGCTCCTTGTTCTGTTCCTATCGCGCATAGTATATGCAGGCAGTATTTATGGCCTTTCATATTATGCAGAAAGTGCCCTAAGTGCGTCTCTTTGGGGGCTTCGTGCGCTCCAGATCAGGGTACCTTTCCCGGAGGGTCTTCAGCGTCCCGGAGGTGGCCAGAGATACGGTTCCCGGATAGGCGGATCGGATGCTTTCTGCCACGACGGAGGTCTCGGAAGGAGCACATCTTATGATGGCCCACCCCTCTGAGCATTGGATGACGGAGCCCGCTGCAAGGGCTCTTCTGAGATTGTCCCTGCGCAATATTGGGTCCACTCTGAAGGCAACATATCTTCGTCGACCCCTCTTCTCCTTCACTACCATGCGTCCACATGGTCCGCAGTGTTTAAACCGTTTCTCTGGGGACAGCCATGAACGTCTCGTATTTGGCACCGCATTCCGGACATGTGGTCATGGACATATGCATCGGTGCGCCGCAGACGCACTTGAAGGTCCCGTCCTCAAAAGGGTAAACGGTCCCGCAAACGCATATGTCTGAGGTCATCCGTTCTCCGCAGAAAGGGCACTTGGATGTCTTCGCCCCCCTTATGAGCATCTGACCGTACGGATTATCGCAATAAGGGCATCGGGAGGTAGGCTCTGCACAGGAAACATGGAATGAATTCCCACAGGAGCATTCGGCTACTATGCCCCCTTCGATGCTCCCGAAGCAGATTCTGCAGGTTTTGTCTATGTTGCCTTCTTCCAAAAGTTTGGTAGATTTTCTTGCGATTTTTTTCTCATTGTACAATTTTTCGAGAAAAATCCTGCCCTCTCTAGATTTTCGTAAAACTCTTGCAGTGATGGCAAAAAGGACCATCATGGAAAGAGCCAGCAGATAATACTCGATCAATGCAATCGCAACAGAGTATCATTTTTTGGTTATTATTCTTACTGATTTTCATAACGAGGAATTCGATTAACCGGAGAAAATGCTTCGGATTTTCCGAAGTATCTCTGTAAAAAAGACAAATAATAGAGTAGTATTGTCTGTTAAGGTAATACATTGCGATATTCGTTTTTTGGACATCTGGCTTGAAAATATTTAGGTAACACTAAATATTGTTGAACGTTTTTTTCTCCATAATTCAAAAAGTCTATTTAATAATGCAAATGTTATATAAAACAATTATGTAGAAATGGTTAAAATACCCAAGCATGTTCCTACTTTCCAGTTCCAAACAATCTATGTAATTAACGGAGGCAAAGATTTGACAAAATCAGCGTTGGTTATTGGAGGAGGAATCGCAGGGATTCAGGCTTCGTTGGATCTTGCGGACAGGGACATACATGTCTACCTGGTGGAGAAAGACCCCACCATCGGTGGAAAGATGGCCCGTCTCGACAAGACGTTCCCGACGAACGACTGTTCCGCTTGCATTCTGTCCCCAAAGATGGCAGACTGTGCCGGCCACCCGAACATCACCATGATGACCTTCTCAGAGGTCGTTAAGGTCGACGGAAAGGAAGGCGACTTTAAGGTAACAGTCAAGAAGAAAGCAAGATACGTTGACCCCGACGAGTGTACGGGCTGCGGAGACTGCATTGTGAAGTGTCCTACCAAGAACATTTCCGATCAGTTCGAGTTCGGGCTCTCCAAGAGGAAAGCGATATACATACCCCACGCCCAGGCTGTTCCCAGGGTCGCGATCATCGACCCCGACACCTGCCGCATGATTCTCAATGGCAAGTGCGGTATCTGTGAGAAGACCTGTAAGAAGGGCGCTATCAACTACAAGGATGTAGACAAGGTAGAGGTTCTTGATGTGGGCTCGATCATCGTTTCCGCAGGATTCGATGTCTGGGATGCAAGCATCGCCACAGAGTATGGCTATGGCAGGTACGACAACGTCGTCACCGCTATGGAGTTCGAGAGGATGATGTGCGCTTCCGGTCCGTTCCACGGCCACATAGAGATGCCATCATCCGGTGAGGCCCCAAAGAAGATCGCATTCATCCAGTGCTGCGGATCCAGGTCC
>DAXF01000066.1:7500-8322 GCA_002506255.1 Methanomassiliicoccaceae archaeon UBA367 | reverse complement strand
AGAAGCTCCGTAGAGGAGGTAGGGTGCGAAGGTCTGGTCATAGGTCTCAGCGGAGGCTTGGATTCCGCAGTGACCACCAAGCTCTGCGTTGAGGCAATAGGTGCGGAAAAAATATTGAATGTGTTCATGCCCTCAAGAGGAACGCCTGCAGAGGATTACAAGGTCACTTATTCGCTAAGCAAGGAGTGGGGCACGGAATATCGGGTCATAGACATACAGCCTGCCGTGGATGCGCTGACGGCGGTCCTACTATCGGATACAGAAGCGCCGATGGAGAGGGGCAACATATCCGCCCGTTGCAGGATGATCGTTATGTATAATTTGGCGAAGAAGCGCAATTATATTGTCGTCGGGACCTCCAATCAGAGTGAGATCATGATGGGCTATTTCACTAAGTTTGGTGACGGGGCATGCGACATAACGCCTCTTGCCAATATGTACAAGACAGAGGTCAGGCAGATGGCCACGTTCCTGGACATACCTCAGCCGATATTGGACAGACCCCCGTCGGCCGGATTCTGGGTGGGACAGACAGACGAGGATGAGATGGGCATTGTGTACGAGAAGCTGGATGTCATCCTCTATGGATTAGAGCAGGGTCGGTCTGACAAGGCAATATCCACAGACACGGACGTACCGATAGAGAAGGTCAAGGAGATCAGGGAAGAGGTCCGCAAGATGGAGCATAAGAGATTGCTCCCCATGAGGCCCTCCATACAAGGATAAGCATCGTTTTGGATGGTTGCAAGCCAGCATTGTAAGGCGCCAACGTCGTTTTCTCAAAAAACTATATTAACAGCTTCGCAATCTCCTGCTTACTTC
>DAXF01000066.1:0-7283 GCA_002506255.1 Methanomassiliicoccaceae archaeon UBA367 | reverse complement strand
AATCCCGGCGGGAGCACTTTTCTTATCATTTAGTCATCCGACTGCTTTTCAATGCATATATTACTGAACGGCATTCCCTGTAGCGGGGATATGCTGAACCGATCCGCTCATCATCTCAGCGAAGAAATTGTTATGCCGGTTTGGCCGCAATGAGCTTCAGGCTCTCTACGGGCAGCCCCACGTACTGTCTTTTGCCGATATCATTATCCTCGTTGACCTTTTCGACCCGGAATCCTGCAGCGATCACATATCCAAGGTACTCTGTCTTCAGAACAGCTCCGCCGACGCAACCAGATATCAGATTCTCGTCTGCTCTTTGCTCTGCTGTGAGTTCATCGAGGAGCACAATGTCTGAGATGTACATCCTTCCGCCGGGCTTAAGCACCCTGTATGCCTCCTTGAACGCCCTCGCCTTATCGGGCACCAGGTTGATGACGCAGTTGCTCATGACCAAGTCCACAGTACCGCTATCTACGGGAAGATCCTCGATCTCTCCAAGTCTGAACTCAACGTTTGAGAAGTTGTTATCCTTCGCATTCTTCCTCGCTTTCCTGATCATTTCCTCGGTGAAATCCACCCCGATCACTCTGCCGTTCGGTCCGACTCTGTTGGCTGCCAAGAACGCATCCATTCCCGCTCCGCTACCCAGGTCCAATACGGTCTCGCCTTCTTTTATGCCACCCAGTGCCCCGGGATTACCGCATCCTAAGCCCAGATTCGATTCCGGAACTCTGTTCATATCCTCTTCCGAGTAGCCGAGAACGGAAGAGATCCGAACAGGGTCGTGGTCATTGTTGCCGCAGCATCCGTTTCCGCAACCACAACCGCCGCCCTCCAGGGCGATCTTACTATATTCTCTTTTAATCGCCTGTTTTATTCGATTATCAGAGGACATTTGAGGCTCGCAACAGTTTTCTCTTCCCTCTATTCCCATTGCTCTGAGATTTTCCCGCATCCCGTCGTTCGCAATGCTGTAGACTATATTCCGACCATTCTTCTCGAATCTCACGATTCCCGCTTCTGTCAGAACCTTGAGGTGTCGGGAAACAGTTGTCTGGTCCTTTTTTGTGCCGGAGAAATCACAGGCGCAATGTTCATTCTTCAGGAGGTAACCGACAATTGTGAGTCGGGTATCGTTACCGAGAGCTTTGAAGATTTTTGCTTTGTCTGAGAGCACAGCGTATGTAAATATGTACAGATATACATATATTATTGTCATAGGGTTTTGTCTACTGTGCTCAAGCTCATGTCGGTGAGTTAATTCGAAATGTGCGTTGAATACCGGTTTTGAGAGGGACAGAAGGTGAGCGCACAGTCAGAAATATTATGATGGCAGATATATGCGCAAAAGGACACCTATTTCATCGAAGCGTCTGAGGATCATTCCGTATCGTGTTTGGTATCGATTTTATTTCTCAATCTTATTTTTCCATTCGACCCATAGTATTTGCTGCGGAAGTACAATGACAGATTGACAAGGCTGATAAGGACCGGCACCTCGACCAAAGGTCCTATCACCGCAGCAAAGGCAACCCCGGAGCCGATTCCGAATACACCGATCGCTACGGCAATTGCCAGTTCAAAGTTATTGCTGGCTGCGGTGAAGGATTGTGAGGCCGTATGTGGATAATCGAAGCTCAGGCGCATGGAGATCCAGAAGGATAGCAGGAACATTATCAGGAAGTAGATGAGAAGAGGTATGGCGACTCTGATGACATCGAACGGAAGCTGGACTATATACTCCCCTTTCAAAGAGAACATCACTACGATGGTAAACAGAAGGGCAAGCAGGGAGATCCTGCCCATCACCGGCATGAACCGGTGATTGTACCATTCCTCTCCTTTCCGGGGAAGGAGGGCATATCTCGTGATGATGCCGGTGAAGAAAGGTATTCCAAGGTACACGATCACGCTGATGGCTACAGATGCTATCGAGATGTTGACCGCTACACCTGAGCCCGGAGAGACCACATCGGAAAGCACGGCAATCAGGAAGTATGCGTAGAAGGAGTACAGGATTATCTGGAATATGGAATTCAGGGCCACCAATATCGCCGCGTATTCCGTATCGCCTTTGGCCAATTGATTCCATACCAGTACCATGGCGATGCAGCGGGCCACCCCTGTCAGGATAAGCCCTATCCTATATTCCGGCAGATCGGGAAGGAATATCCAGGCCAGGGCGAACATGAGCATCGGCCCGACGATGTAGTTCAGGAACAGGGATACGCCGAGCATTCTCTTCGTTTCTTTCTCACCCGTTATCTTTCCCAGCTGCTCGTATTTCACTTTGGCCAAGGGCGGGTACATCATAAGGATCAGGCCGATGGCAATGGGTATGGAGGTAGTGCCCACGCTCAAACCTTCCAGATATGAAGCGAGGTTGGGGACCAGAGAGCCCAACCCTATTCCCAAAGCCATGGCTAAGAATATCCAGACGGTAAGATATTTGTTCAAGAAGCCAAGCCCCCGTGGGGTCTGTTCTCCCTCCGAATCGATATCGCTTATCAGATTGGCCTCCAGATTCTGCCGGCAATTATCTCAAATTGTGTTGATACCAAAGTGATGTGTATATATCTGTTTGTAACCATTGTTACATGGTGTTAAATACACCACATATGCACGAATATCCGAACCGGAGGAATCTTGGTCCGTGCAATCGTTCTCATCAATAGGTGCCGTACTCGATTGTGGATTCCTTGAGAGCCCTAATGTTCTCTTGGGGCGTTTTGTAGGGAAGCTCGCATCCCGGACCGATGATCAATCCGGGGGTGCCGCCCCACGCGGTCATTGCCCTCTCAACCTCCGTCCTGATATCTTCCGGCGTTCCGTTCAGAAGGAGGTTGGTGTGATCTATTCCTGCGATGAATGCTATTCTTCCCTTCAGATCGCTTATTATCTCCTCCATTTTCACGAATTTGAGGTTCAGGTGAAGCGCCGTAGGACCAATCTCGGATTGTGATTTCCAGAACGGTTCGGCAGAGCAGTTATGAACGATCGTCCGGAGTCCTTTTTGACGGAACGAGTCTGCCTCGATCTTGAGATATTTCCTGTCGAATCGCTCATACGTATCTAGGTCCATAAGCTCGTTCCCTGCGGTGCCGTTCTCGATGAACACGTCCTCTAATCCGATATCGGATATCCTCTCTCCATAGGCTTCGGAGGATTCCGTCACGGAAGAGAGCACATGGTCCACAGCAGAAGGTTCAGTCAGGCACCCCATCAGAAGATATTCCAGACCTATGATCTCAGAGGCGATGAGCATCGGAGCGTTGATGCATCCTATTACTGCCACTTTCCCGCGATAATGGTCAGTCATGATCTTTGCCGCTTTTATGGGAACTGACCAGAACCTGTCATCCACAGGATCCACCGGGCGGATCTTGTCGACGTCGGACATGGAGACGTACTTGTCGGCTCTTGGATAGAAGTCTCTTTCCGGGAATCTCCACATCATGCCGTGGGCCTGCGCTTCCACCAGTATGTCTCCCCAGCCGGCCATTACGTTGTCGAAGCCGTAGAGGTCGTATGCTGCCATGGAGATTTTTGAGAAGATCTCGGGATCATGAAACCCGTCGTGCATTCTCAGCCCGGTTGACCGCAAGAGCCATTTGGCGGCACCCAGGTGCTGGTAGAATAAAGGAGCACGATCGGGAAGCCGGAGGTCAAGAGCAGAATGGAAACGGTCCGCGGAGCTCATGTAATACAGAGCGTGTTGCCCGTATTAATTTCAAACTGTGCATCAGACAGCCATTCTTCTGTAACGGTTTATTGCCAAAGATGCCACGATGGTTATCGTAAGGACTGCCAATATGAATATCAGCGATAACAGTACCGGTACATGGTAGAATCCAGATATCATCATCTTCACTCCGACGAAGGTGAGTATCGCCCCTATCCCGTACTTGAAGTAGGAGAATTTGGAGATCACTCCCTTGAGAGCGAAGTACAGGGACCTAAGACCCAGTATCGCGAATATGTTAGAGGTGTAAGCTATGAACGGGTCCGAGGTCACAGCGAGGACCGCAGGCACGGAATCTATCGCGAACACTATGTCAGTTAACTCCAAGGCCAATATGGCTAGGAAGATCGGAGTGACGTACAGCAAACCGTTCTTTTTCACGAAGATCTTGCCGCCTTCCAGGCAATCCGTGGTCCTCATGTGCTTGGTGGCGAATTTTATTATGAAATTCTCGTTTGGGTCTTTGACAGCATCCTTCTTCACCATCGTCCTTATGGCAACGAATATCAGAAGTGCTCCGAAGAAGTACATCATGAAATCGAAGCGGTGAAGCAGCTCTGCTCCGGCGAATATGAACACCAGACGGAAGGCCATAGCCCCTATGATCCCGTAGAATAGTGCTTCGTGCTGATACTCATCCGGTATGGCGAAGGCCTGGAATATGAGCAGGAATACGAACATATTGTCTACGCTCAGGGTCTCCTCGATCACATAGGCAGCGTAGTATTCCATTGCCGAATCGGCGCCCATATTCAGATAAACGAATATCCCGAAGATGAGAGCCAGGGAGATCCAGAAACCTGTAAGGAGCAATGCCTTTTTGAGAGGCACAGCCTCCTTCTTACGGTTGAACACGAATAGGTCAAGGCCCAGCAGGAACAGGATCAGCAAGAAGAATAGTATCCAGTCCGTGACGCCTTCTACCATGGTCAGAGATTGGCAGAAACGATATAAATCTTGTTGATGGAGCGATGCCCTTTCCAGTCAGCTTCGGTTCAGTTGAACGATTGTTTTTCTATCAAGACCCATATAATCTCTTGGACATGGCTGTAGTAAGCATATCCTTGGATGAAGAGAGCGCTCTCGCCCTTGAGAATATAATGGGGTCGTTGGGGATAAAGAGCCGCAGCGAGGCCGTGCGATTCGCAATAAGCACGACGGATACCTCCTTGAAGGACATGGAGAGCATATCGGGCGATGTGGAAGGCGTTCTTATCATAGTGCATCCGGACCATAACGACTCTTGGCTGAGTATGATCCAGCACAGATATGACCGATGCATAAAGACCCAGCTGCACTCTCATCTGCATAACAGGAGATGCCTGGATGTTATGATCATATCTGCTGATGCTGGCTCATTCAGGTCAATGATGAGAGACATATATTCCGCCGGCAAATCAAGCTATACTCAGTTCGTGCACAGCTAGTCGCGTGTACGTGACATTTATTAACATTGAAAGCGTAAACAGATGCGGATGGGATAGCATGGGTTCTAAGAACCGATATATGAGCTGTAGCTTCGGCTCTAGGATTTGGATGAAGCTTAAGCGGGAGGTAGGACGTGTCACAGACGATGTCATGTCGCTTTCCCGTGATTTCAAATATGACTTCCTCAAGGTGAGGCCGGACGTATTCGAGCCCAGAGTGGTGGATCGTCAGACCTTCAAGAAGGAGGTGTCCTGTAAGGATCCTCCCCGGTCAAAGCATAAGCCCACAGCTGTCCCTATGCAGGATGTATATGCTGATGCACCGCCGTCGGCAAACAACGGACAGGTACCCCTGACGATGATGTGGCCTGCGGATGAGGAGTTCGTCCCGCCCGGAGTCATGCCGGCAGCGGATCTGGGTAACGCCGGAGATTCATCGGATCTGGGAATTCAGGAAGTGGATGTCAGAGGCCCTGCGGACAGGATGCCCAAGTCTCCGACGATGGAGTCCACAGAGGAGATAACCGTGGTGAGCTCAGGACCAGAACCCACGGGCATCACATCCTCACCAATGGGCTACGAGAGCCCATACATAAGGGCTCTGATGGCAGACACGTCGACGGAAGCGATAAGATCCGACGGTTACGTATTCGATTTCGACTGTTACTGGGATGAAGAGGAAGAAGGGGTTGAAGAGGCCACCTCAAAGCAGACTGAAAGAACCAGGGAATACAACCTCGTTGTCTTCGATCTCTCGGAGCCTGCAGAGATCAAGGAGCCGAATCTTGTCGTCTTCGATCTCACAGAGCAAAAGGAAGCACAGAAGCCTAATCTTGTCGTCTTCGATTTGTCTGAACAGGCAGAGGAAAAGACCAAGATGCCGAATTTCATCCTTTTCGATAACTCGGAGCCTGCAGAGATCAAGGAGCCGAATCTTGTTGTCTTCGATCTCTCTGAGCCTATGGCCGAGAAGATCGGGACTCCAAACTTTGTTTTGGTTGACGATTCGGAGCCTGCAGAGATCAAGGAGCCTAATTTTGTCGTCTTCGATCTCTCTGAGCCTATGGCCGAGAAGATCGGGACTCCAAATTTCATCTTGGTCTATCCTTCCGAAGAAGCTTCAACGGAGTTCCCGGACGAGGGAAGAGGCATGATGGAACTGACAATACCCGAGATTGCGACCGATTCCATGGAGCTGGAGGACTCATTCTCAGAGGAGCTCTTTCCCGATGATGATTCGAATCTAGCGCCCATGTTGGGTGAAGATCACCCAGCAGTCGTGGCGGAGCCTTATGCAAAGTCTTCGGATCCTGCCGTCGGACATATCAGGGAGCAGCCGGAGAACCCGTCTCTCAACGAAGGTATTGAAGTAAGCTTTGGGTTCCTCTCAGGCACGTCCGAGGCCAAGGGAGAGTCCGGCATCAATTTCGTGTTTGGTACCGAGGAGTGCCAGGATCTCCCGACGCACAATTTCGAGACACAGACGTCAAGGGATGCCGTAAAGGTGTCCAACATACAGGCCCAAAGGATGTATCTTTGAGATCCGCTAATCCGGAACAAACCCTTTTTACTTTCTCCATTCCATCTTTTCGCAGAGCACCGCTAAGCCGCTGTCAGCTCATTTATTCAATGCCGGCGAGTGTCGGCAGTCTATATAGTAAATAATTTAAGCGAGAGATGGTCTGACACCCTGTGGACCTTGGCATCGTTTTTCTGACCATTGTGCTGGTGCTGTTCTTGGCAAAGATCAGTGCCGTCGTTTTCGAGAAATTCGGTATACCCGGACTTGTCGGGGAGATATTGATAGGTGTTGTCATAGCCAATCTGATCATAGGCGATTGGTCATTCATGAAAGTCCTCGATCTCGAGGATGCAACATCCATCAACTCCCAGTTCTTCTTCGTACTGGCAGAGATGGGCGTCATATTCCTCCTGTTCTCCGTAGGTCTGGAGATGAGGGTCTGCGACCTAATGAGGGTGGGGAGGACGGCGTTCCTCGTTGCTTCATTGGGAATTGTATTGCCTTTCATATTCGGCTTCATCCTCATGTTGGCCTATGACGGCAACATGTATCACGCTCTGTTCCTGGGAGCCGCCATGGTCGCCACGAGCGT
>DAXF01000092.1:431-7264 GCA_002506255.1 Methanomassiliicoccaceae archaeon UBA367 | reverse complement strand
TGCTCACGGCTATTGAGTCTTGGTTGACTGCGAACTCTGAGCCTATCATCTCTTTGGTGATCGTCATAGGGCTGGCGCTGCTGGCCTGGAAGACCAACTTCGGCAAGATACTGGTTAGCATACTGTCCGCAGTGGTCAGGCTGAGGGGTGTCCTCGTACTGCTGATCATACTTGTGATTCTGGTCCTTGTGGCAGGGGAGGTGCTGTGATGGCCTCACCGGTGACGATAGTCTTAGGGGCGCTGGTGATATTCGGGCTCGGCGGAGCCTTGGCCTTGTTTATGTTCCCGATAGAGACGATCGTGGCCTTCCTTGCTCAGTATGGGGCATATGTCATGATGGCCGCGCAGATCATGGGCATATTCTATGCCGGCATGAGCGGCAATGTGAGGCTCGGACTGATACTGGGGATAACGCTCCTCTCGACGGTTATATGGGCACAGGTGGTAGCGTGACTTTCACCTTGATAATGGCGGGATTCGGGCTGGCCGTATTAGGCAGCATAGTAGGATACTTCTGCCGCTCGATAACCCGGCAGGGACTGGTATTCAGATGCCCGATATGGGTAGGGATGATAGTCACGGAGATCGCTCTGGTCACACTCGGGATACTATTCTATCCGATACTCCTATCCGTGCCCGTTCAGGCCGCCGTGATCTGCCTGATATTGGGCTATCCGGTAGGATACTCCATGGCAGACCCCGGCGATAATGTATCCATAGATCTCATCGATGAGTACAATAACTCTGAAGCAGGAATGATCTTCTACTACTATCATAACGGCGGCAGATACATGATGCCGCAGACCTTCATGGGCTGTGTTCTCTCCCTTTTGGGTGCGAGATGGCCACTCACTATGGACCTGCAGTTCGCACGCAGGACCAGATCCCACAGTACCTCGAACCGCTTCTGGTCTGTGAGCGTGAACGCGTATGTGGCGCAGAGCCACCTTGTGGGCGAGGGTACGGCTCCGCTGTTCAAGTACTGGACCAAGAGGAGGATACTTGACGATGGGACCACAGTCGAGATGCCCAGGTACTTTCTCCATCCCAGGATAGAGATCCATGAGATATACTTCGCAGAATCGGCGATTGAGGACCCGAACACGTTCCTGGTGAAGACGGACACCTATCATGAAGCTCTCGCCATGGCGGTCAAGGAGAAGGGCAAGAGCACACGCGTAACAGTTGAGGCGAACAATGCCGCATATGGTACTGCGGCCAAGGTTTTACAGGAGATGTTCTCCCTGAATGTGGATGGCCCGGAGTACATAGATAACATCCGGGAGAGAATGAAAGCGATAAGGAATAGAAGAGGGGGTGAGAATGATGAAGATGCCGTACCAACAGACAGGGCCGAGGATGATGCCGTATCCGAATAATTCGACTCAGGAGATGGCCCTCCTGGGGTCTTCCTATCCGGAGGTAAGGGTGGTTGACCAGATGTATCAGTCTGTAGTGGAGATCAACGAGAGTGACCTGGAAGAGCTCTGCGAGAGCATTGATATTGATTCGTTCATCGCTCTCCTCGATGCCGCCCCTGACGTCATCTTCTGTGATGACGACTTGGAGAACAGCGCTCTCACAGAAGAGCAGATCCTCTTCGTCTATCAGTGCAGGAGGATAGTGCGGTGTATGCTCGTGACCGAGTTCCTGGAAGAGAGACGGGAGGCCGTGATCCGCGGAGGGAGACTGATAGGAGATGCTGAGTTCTCGGAGAGGATGCAATACAAGGGGCCCGACTCGGATCTGTGGCTCTCCGCATCCCTCCGAAAGCCCGGGGAGGTGGTGCTTCGTGGCTGAGGCGCTCTATCTGGATGTTGTGCGGCCGCTGAATGTCAGCTATACGGATCTGCTGGCGGCCTTTAACCGCATGGATACGAGGGTGTTCTACTTGCGTTCCTTCGCCTCAGCCCTCAGCATGGCCATGCCCAAGGACCTTTGGAGCAATGAGCAATATGTTGAGCAGCTTGAGAAGAATCCTCTGCCGGAGGACATATACTCCACCCTGGACTACGATACTTTCCAGTCCTGGATCACCGTGTATGAGATGATCATGAGGAGCGTCGGGCTCATCGGCCAGTCCAGAAGTCAGAGTAACAGCTACCTGAGCAAGTATTTCAGAGGTGTAGAAGAAGATGGCGATTGAGTTCGATTTTGGTCTCTTCCTCAAGGATTATTTCCGGCCCGGCGTTAATTGGATAATCGAAGGCCCCCGTGGCAGCGGTAAGACATACGGCGCCATTTCTCTTCTTCACGCTCTGGCCAACGGAGAGTATCCTGATGTCGGGAAGATCGAGATCATAACCAACATTGTCTTCGGAACAAAGAAGAACAGTAAGATCGTGCTCGGCCATCCTCCCGGCATACACTACATCAACACAATGGCAGATGCCCTCAGAACCGCTGGCCAGCTTCTGAAGAAGCATGGGATGGGGAATGTGACGATCGCCTTCGTGCTTGATGAGGCTCAGAACTTCATGATCGCAGATCTTAATGCTGCGGCAGAGAATCAGGCGCTGATAAAGTTCATGGGCAACACCCGTAAGTTCGGAATGTGCACGATGTTCCTTACACCGACCAGGCGTAATCTGGCACCTAAGATACGCAACTTCGATGATGATAAGGAGCCCGGATACTGCGGCATACTCATGAGAAAGGACAGGGCGATGGCAACTTCAATAGCATCTCAATCGCGGGGCCGTTTACCTGCCAGAGAGCTGACCTTCCTCTCCATGAGTTCGGCCATGGAGGACATACCCATACGTTTAGGGGCTACTCCTTGGACGAAGCCTCTCGATTCTCTCAAGGAAGGAGAATGGTCATACGATACCCTTTCGGCTGCGGATTTCTCTCTTGGCGAGAACAGTGCCGGTAAGACATTCGACATAAAGGATTTCCTGAGATCCGTTTCAAAGGGGATCTCCACGGCGATACCTGACGCGATCTGCGACTATTTCGATAAGTGGGACGGAGACACGGAAGAAGATGATGATGGGGTGAAGGAGATCATTGACATGAATACCCTGCAGGCCCACAGAGCAGAGAGAGCAAGGATCCTTGGGATGAAGTGGAAGGACATCGCATTCGTAGAGGGGGACTTGGAGCAGACGATAATGGCGCGTCACAGGAAGGTTTTCTATGCCAAAAAAATAATTCAAAAAGCTTCGGACGCGGGCGCATATATAAAACCTAATAAGGAGGGGGACGAGGGGAGTTTTGAGACCCCGGAGGAGAATGAGAAGGGGGTAGGTCAATGTTTAAGCTGAGGAGAAGGAACCAGACTGAAAAAAAGAAGCCTAAAGTGAGACCTAAATCAGGGGGTAAACGTGAAAACAAGCCAATAGAAAAGCGTCAAAGCAGAACAGAGGGCGTTGTTCGGAAGACCGGAACGCCTGTGAGAAGCATTATGAAGAAAAAGAAGCAGGAGAAGAAGCCTGCAGTCAGGCTCACACCCACCGAAGTGGTGAAGAGCATGAATACCAAAGGAGGTAAGAAATGAGCTTTTGGAACCGTGAGCGCTCACTGAGCGATCAGATGAAGAAGAACAAGATCGAGAGGGACAAGATCCGCAATGCCAAAGAGCGGGCCAAAGTAGACAGAACGATCTCGCAGACACGGACCCGGGAGAAGAACGGCGGCGCGATCGTGCAGATAAAGCTGGCCAAGCCTGCCGACAAGGCACGCAGGAAGAGAAAGGGGTGAGCTCCATGGTGGCGAAGACGAAGCTCGCGAAAGCTCAAAGCAAACGCGCTAGGAAGCAGCCTAGAGACGAGCTGGGCAGGTTCGCCGAGGGGAAACAGGCACCGCTTAGGAACGGCGCCAAATTGGCACCCGTGGGTTCGCGGTTCAAAGAGGTCAAGACGGAGACGGTCACGGTGAACGGACAGAAGTACAGGATCCCTGTTGATGAGAAGGGGAATGTGCCGAAGTACGCGCTATCTGCGAGATTCACCAATGTGACCGAGGGGACAGGTCCTAAAACGGAACGTCGCAACATACGCATAGATCAGAGCTCGTATGCCAAAACAACCCTCAAGGGAGACCTGAAGCCAGAGGATGTGGCGGAATGGTGGGCGAGACCCAACACTTCCGATGTCCAGGGGATAGACGACCCCGGCAGCGGGATATTCGAGCTTGCGAATTTACAGTCGGAAGGGCGCAGGGAGGCTCAGGGCAAAGTAGCAATCATAGGCGGCACGAAGCAGGATCAGAAGACGATCAGAAACGTTCTGACCAACAGCTTCACTATAAGGGAACAGAAGGAGATATTCAAGAACGGCATGACTATAGATATCGTCAAGCTCAAGGACAACGTGGCCGGAGAATATCACGGACGAAAAGACGGGATGTCCCATCTGATCAGGATAGACCCCCGTTACGTCGATGACGGGGACACGCTGCTGCATGAGGCGGTGCATCACGCACGACTGGTGGATGCCAAGCGCGGAAAGACTCTTACGAAGACGCGCTCGAGGGACCCCCACAGAGTCGCCGTGCACAGGGACGATGTTGCGCTCGAAGAGGCCGCGACGGTGTCGGAAACGCTCGCCAGGCAGAGGAATTACAAGCAGCCGAACAATGCAGGCTATCATGCTTTGGTCCCGAAGAATGGCAAGGATGCAAAGACCATGATCTCCGAAGACAGAGAGCTTTACGCAGGATCCTCTGAGACCGGCAGCACCGGATTGAGAGGGCAGAGGGCCATAGCCTCGGTGGAGAAGAATTTCGACAAGTCCAATATAGCGAATCTGAACCTGAAGGGTCTGGGGTATCCGGACGTATCTGCGAAGAGGAGACTTGCGCAATTGAAAAAGAAATAAATATCATAACCATTATGTTATGATTCATGTCTGAATCTCTGCAATGGTTCCAAGGAGCGAGCGAAGAAGAATTCGCATTGATGGTATACAGGCTGCAGGAGAAGTGCGATCTGACGTTCCGTGAGGCGATAGCCGTCCTGAACCCCAATCACGCCTTCGGGGATCTGGCCAAGCACTGGGGCATCACCAAGGAAGCGGTCCATAATCTCAACCGTCGCGGTTGGGATAAGATATGGGCCGTCGTGGGTGAGGAGAACTGGGATGCCGCCGACGAGCTTGTTCCTACGTATTTCACCCACGTTTTCTGAGTCCCCGTAGCGATTGTGCGTTATATTGTTTAAGTCGTTGACGAGGTTCTTGTGGGTCGATTAAGATTAAGCCTTAACGGCTCTATATACATCCCGATTTTAGTTAACTAATTAGCTCTTTGATAGATTTACGGATCTGGCCAGCGCTCTCCTCAGCATCGCCCAGGTCACCGGGTGCGAGCGCGGCATCATCCAGGAGATCCTCGACAATAATGAGAGCAATCGCGGAGAGTCCTCATTGAGTATTTCACAAGAATACAAGATGTCTCAAGACTCACTTAGGATGATCCGATTAAGATCGGAAAGGAAGCTTCGCAGAACGGGAAAGACGCTGGAAGAGTTCTGCGGTGAGGATCTACCAGATTATGTTGTATATTACTGAATAAAACAATTTAATAACTCATCAGAGTTATAGTCCCCGTGTCGAAACCAGATAGTGCGTTTTCCATTGAAAGGACGAACAGGCTACGGGGAATGCTCATTGTGGGCATTTTCATTTTTCATTTTGCGGGCATGTTCCCTTATGAGACTGTGCCTGGAGTGGGGCATCTACTGGTGGGCGCATTCTTCATGCTCTCTGGCTTTGGACTGATGGAGAGCTTCAAGAGCAAAAAGAATTATCTAGATGATTTCATCGGAAAGAAGACGGCAAGGCTCCTAGTCCCGGTCTGGATTGCAGGATTGTTTGTTTTGGTTTTTCAATTGTTTGTTTTCGATAATCACTCGATACTCAGCGATCAAAGATATCTTTATGACCTCATTTCTGGTGGACCTGCGTCAACCGTCACATGGTTCGTGGTCGAACTGATTTTTTTCTATATGTTTTTCTATGTTTCGTTCAAATATTTGAAACCCAAACTGGCCATTGCCGCGGTCACAGCAATGGTCTTTGTTATGATGGTGCTGCTATCCCAGCAGTTGCCTATGTGGTATGGCTCCGGTATGATGTTTCCTGTGGGCCTCATATGGTCATATTACAGAGACCGAATTGAGTCGGTCCGGCCACACAATATTCTGATTGTTTCAATATGTGCAACGGCAATCTTGGCGTATGCTGTTTCTAAGAACCTGGAACCGGCAATCAACAATCTGGTCTATGGAAACCTCCAATGTTTGTTGGTCGGGACAATATTGCTGGCCTCGTTGGTTATGAGAAAAAACAATACTATATGGTGGTTGACCACATTGCTTCTCTGCAATATCGTCTATTATGTTTCAGGAATTCAGCTGGGCCATCTTGACAACCTGGCTGTAATTCTGCCCCTGATAACAATACTGCTAATCATAGCAGGCTTGGACGCACTTTCCCCTTTGACCGACTTTATGGGTGAAATATCATATGAATTTTATATAATTCATGGAGTGATGATTCTGGTCTCCAAAGAATGGTTCCCGGATATGATGACGTGCTTCATATTCAGTTTCATTTTGTCTATTGTCTTCGCATTCGCTATAAAACATATCAGTAATATTTTCTTTAATGGTAAGAAAGGGAAGTCGGAAGCAACCTCCTAAAAAAGGAGGTCCGTCCGGAAAGGAAGCTTTGCAACACCGGGAAGACATTAGAGGAATTCTGCGGAGAGGATTTGCCGGACTACGCGGTATATTATTGAATAATGCTCCATGTTTTAGATTTTCAGTTAAGAATCAGTGCGTTCAATACATAGAATTCGGGATACCTCGATAAACCCTCTTTCCTTTGCA
>DAXF01000092.1:0-243 GCA_002506255.1 Methanomassiliicoccaceae archaeon UBA367 | reverse complement strand
GATATGGCTGATGCGTCGTTTTTCAATTCTCTGGGTATCTGTGGACACGAAGTTTCAGTTCTGCAATGGAAATTTGAGAACACCGCACAAACCACCAAGGTCAAGGAGCGAACCGTCAATAAATCACGTCAAATGTCGTATTTCCTGAGGCCTGAAAATTGGGATTCTTAGACGAGACTAAGACAAGTGACGTTGGGCAAAGAATTGCGAATCTCGTGTGAGCTCACTACGGATTCCGTAATC
>DAXF01000064.1:2980-4127 GCA_002506255.1 Methanomassiliicoccaceae archaeon UBA367 | reverse complement strand
GCTACGAATCTCACAGTAGCCGGGAAGAGGACCGTGGTTGCAGGTTACGGATGGTGCGGGAAAGGTGTGGCGATGAGAGCCAAAGGGCTCGGCGCCATAGTCTTGGTGACCGAAGTGGACCCGATAAAGGCCATTGAGGCCAGGATGGACGGTTTCGAGGTCATGCCCATGGCCGAGGCCGTGAAGATAGCCGAGATAGTGATAACGGTCACCGGCTGCAAGGATGTCATCAGCTACGCCCACATACCGCTGATAAAGGACGGGTGCGTGCTGTGCAATGCCGGGCACTTCGATAACGAGATCAGCAAGAAGGCCCTGGACAGCGAGGCCGTGAGCGTCACAAGAGTAAGGGAATTCGTTGACAAGTACGAGATGAAGGACGGCAGGATGCTCTATCTAGTATCAGAGGGACGTCTCATGAACCTGGCCGCCGGCCAGGGGCACCCCGTGGAGATCATGGACATGAGCTTCGCCACACAGGCGCTGGCACTTGAGCATATGGTCAACAATCACAAGAAAATGGAAGGGAAGGTATATGCGGTGCCGGATCACATAGATGAGGCGATAGCACGCATCAAGCTGAGGTCCATGGGGATCGAGATCGACTCGCTGACGAAGGAGCAGACAGAATACATATCAGGATGGGAGGAAGGAACTTGAAGCCCTTCCTCTCCGTTTACGGGCACGTTTCCATTGATAAGATAATCTCCGTCAGGGAGTTCCCGCGCCTCAACACATCCATAAACGTTCTTTCTAAGAAGAGCAACATGGGCGGTACGGCATCCAACATATCCTATGTTGCGGCCACGCTCGGCGTACCGACTATGCTCTGCGCGTTCATCGGGAAGGACTTCCCGAACGAGTACAGGAAGAGGCTGAAGGACGCCGGAGTGATGACCTCCGGGATGATAGAAACGGAGTATGGCACATCCGAGGCGCTGGTGGTGAATGACAGGAACTTCGATCAGAAGGTACTGTTCTATCAGGGTCCCCAGGGTTGGGCATCGAAATTGGGGATAGATCTCTCGAAGTATGCCAGGGGCTCAGAGTATGTGCACTTCTCCACGGGGGATCCGGATTACTACATATCGCAGATGGAGAAGCTGAAGGATGTTCCGTACATAGCCTTCGACCCGGCCCAGGAGAT
>DAXF01000064.1:2373-2755 GCA_002506255.1 Methanomassiliicoccaceae archaeon UBA367 | reverse complement strand
TATTCTTCTGCAACGAGTACGAGTCCGTTTCCGCAGAGAAGTACATGGAAAGCACCCTTGACACCATAAGGAAGCATCTGGTGGTCCGTACGGACGGTCCGGAGGGTAGCAGGGCGTTCATAGAAGGCAAGAGAGTAGACGTCCCTGCGGTGAAACCGGACAAAGTGGTCGACACCACCGGAGCAGGGGACGCATTCAGGGCGGGCTTCTATGCGGCCAAGTACAGGAAGTACGGTACGGAGGAAGCTCTCATAATCGCAGCCGCCACGTCGTCATTCGTCATCGAAGCGTACGGGGCAGTGGAGAATGTTCCGACCTGGGACATGGTAATGGGGAGAGCAGACAACTATCTGAGGGGAATCTGAGATGCCGCTTATAGCAA
>DAXF01000064.1:0-2166 GCA_002506255.1 Methanomassiliicoccaceae archaeon UBA367 | reverse complement strand
AGACAGCGCGGGTATGAGATAATCGATCTCAATGCGTTCATAGCCGAGAACGGGCTGCTGGGAGAGGAGGATGCAGAGCGGGACACCCGAGAGGTGGACATCGAGAAGATGCGCACCCTATTCTCGAAGAGGAGCAAGCTCAGCGCAATAGTGGAAGGGCATCTGTCACATTTCCTCAGATGCGACACGGTCGTCGTATTCCGATGCCATCCGGACGTTCTTGCCGAGAGATTAAGGGCAAGAGGGTATTCCGAATCCAAGGTGAGAGAGAACGTTCAGGCGGAGATCCTTGACGTCATACTGTGCGAAGCCGACGGTTCCAAAGCCAGGGTCTTCGAGATCGATACGACGAAACTGACACCGAAGGAGACCGCCGACAAGATGGAGGAGATCATCAAAGGCAGGGGGGACCATCAGGTGCCCGGCAGCACGGATTGGTCGGGGGAGACGGACAGATGGTTCTAGACGGGCACAGAGACAAGGCGGATTTCGCGCTTACCCCCGTCGCCAAGAAACTGATAAACGTGAATCCCAATATGATATCCTGGGCAGGTCTCCTGCTGGCACTTCTGTGCGGGATATTGCTGTATCTGAGTTACGACTACCACATACTTCTGCTGATCGGGGCCATCGTCGTTCTGATATCAGGATACTTCGACGCATTGGACGGCAAGGTGGCGAAACTTGCCGGCAAGGCCTCGAAGCGCGGTGATTTCCTTGATCACGTGTTCGACAGATATGCGGACGTATTCATGATCGGCGGAGTCGCCCTCAGCGCATGGTGCAATCCTATAATTGGTGCACTGGCACTTGTGGGCGTACTCCTTACGTCATACATGGGGACACAGGCTCAGGCCGTAGGTGCCCCGCGCCTTTACGCAGGACTTCTCGGAAGGGCGGACAGGGTCGTTCTCAGCACGCTGTTCCCGATAATACAGTATGTGATGATCATCCTGGGACACAGCTCCATAACAGTATTGGGGATAACAGTGACATGGTTGGAGATCATGGTGATCTATTTCGCTGTCGTCGGAAATCTTACGGCTATTCAAAGAGCCATTGTCACCTGGAACAACATGAAGGAAATGTGATCATTCCTTCTTCTCCTTCCCGGACCTTGTCTTGGCGCGGTAGTATTTCAGGGGATGGGTCATCCATTCTCTCGCGCATAGGGAATCCGGGTTATAGCATATCCCGTTCGTCCTCATGGTACCGCATTCCGGCGGAGTATAGCCCTCTCCGCCCGTTGATTCCCCGGTTATATGCTTCACCTGATAGAGAGTCATGGACTCATTGAAATCCGGGGACCTGGAGAACAGAGCCATCATACCCTCTGTGGTCATTCCTATGGCATGCAGGAATGACACAAGGGCGAACCTTCCCGCATGTGGAAGGTTCACAGCATTCTGAACGTTAGCGAGGAGCGTTCTCATGCACGGAGGGAGGTCCCCCTCTTCCAGCTCGCCGGTCATCTGGGGATTGAATCTGTTCTTTATCTCCGAAAGGGAGGTGTTGATACGTTTGACGTCCTCTGAAACAGCTTTCTTTATATCGTCCGGGACGGGCAGCGGCAGCTCCCCCTCGATCCTGTCCTGCAGCGCATTCTGCAGAAGGCGGCCGAACTTCTCCTGAGGAAGGAACACGTATCCGCTGAACAGCTCCGCGTTCACGAGTTTCCAGTCCTGGCTCTTTATCCTGGTGGAGAAAGTCAGGTAATCCGGGAAGTGCATCTTCAGCCTGTTATCCTCGAAGGTGGAATTGACGCCGAGGGATCTGGCGATATGGAGTATCGTTGCAGGGCTCTCGTCCTTTAGGAGATGATTGAGGCGGACGGATTCCGCCAGAGCGTACCTCTTCGTAAGGAATCGGTCGTCTATGACGGAGACGAGTATCCTTGCGTACGGATACGAGAGTATGTCGTTCAGCCTGTCATAGTCCTTCACCAAAGGGGAGTAGGATACCTCGGAATGCAGCAACGCCTCCTCAACTCTGGCCAGCCCTCTTATCCGGGCGTCCTCGTAAAGGGAGCCGCCGAAAAGATCCGCTATGTCCACAGAGTTCTGGATTATGGCTTCGGAGGCTTCGCCTAGAAACGGGTATTTGGCTGGAAGGAGAAGATCCACGGGACCTGATTGGCGTATAATGGGTATTAACCCATCGTTTCTT
>DAXF01000051.1:5752-12230 GCA_002506255.1 Methanomassiliicoccaceae archaeon UBA367 | reverse complement strand
CACGATGTGGTAAATCATATCCATAAAGCTTTGAATATCATACAGCACCGCGGACAGGAGTCCGCGGGCATAGCAGTATACCGCAACGGCGTAATAACGACCGTCAAGAACAGCGGCCTTGTCAATGTCGCTCTGACAAAGGAATCCATGGCCGGTCTGTCCGGTGAATCCGGTATTGGGCACGTAAGGTATTCCCAACTAGTCACTAAAGGTGTAGTCAACGCCCAACCTATTTCCCTTGAGACGACCCATGGTTCCATCGCCATAGCTCACAACGGGGACATAACCAATTTCGAGGAGCTGAAGAAGAAGTACCTTGCCCAAGGCTGGTCCTTTTCCACAGATTCCGATTCAGAGATACTCGCCCTTTTGTTCTCGAAGAACATGAGTCAGACTGACGACCCGATAAGGGCTCTCAGGATGATGATGAGCGAGGTCGACGGCGCATATTCCCTGGCCGTCATGGTCAATGAACGCGTTTTCGGTGTCAGGGACCCCTACGGTTTCCGCCCCTTATGTCTTGGGGAGTTGGAGGACGGCTATATCATAGTCTCGGAGAGTGCCGCCCTGGATTCCATGAAGGGCACATTCATCAGGGACATAATGCCCGGTGAGATCATCGAGATCATGCCGGACCGTTTCAAATCATATCCTCCTGCAAGCAATCATCCGAAAGCGCACTGCATGTTCGAGTGGATATACTTCGCAAGGCCGGACTCCATCATAGACGGGAAAGAGGTCTACGACGTAAGGAAACGCGTAGGGATGATCCTTGCCAGGGAGTCTCCTGCAGATGCGGACATAGTCATGCCGGTGCCCGACTCGGGAAGGGCCCACGCTCTGGGTTTCAGCATAGGCTCCGGACTGCAGTACGAGGAAGGTTTCATGAAGAATCGTTTCGTGGAGCGCACGTTCATACTGCCTGATCAGAAGCAGAGGGAACGCGCAGTCTCCATGAAGATGAATCCTATACGGTCCACAGTCAAGGACCGTCGTGTCGTCATCGTGGACGACAGCATCGTCAGGGGGACCACTCTGAAGAAGCTCGTCAAGATCCTGAAGGATGCCGGGGCCAAAGAGGTCCACGTCCGTGTAGGATGCCCTCCGGTGATAGCTCCGTGCTATTACGGCGTGGATATGAGGACCAGGGACCAGTTCATCGCAAACTCGTATTCGGTGTCAGAGATCAGGGATATAATCGGTGCGGACAGTCTAGCCTACATAAGCATTGACGGGCTCGTCGAGGCCATCGGTTTCCCTGAGAATGATCTCTGTCTCGCATGCGTGAACAGCAAGTATCCCACCAACATACCGGGGGAGAAGCACAGGTTCCAGTCCACCCTCAGAACCGACTTCGCCCAGTGAGCCCGTTCCGAGCATCTGGGCCTGCGTAAGGTTTAATACAACCTAGTGATTCCCATGCGATATCGGGCAGGTAGATCAGTTGGAAGATCGCTACATTGGCATTGTAGAGGTCGCGAGTTCGAATCTCGCCCTGTCCACCTCTTTTTTACTTCTCAGTTTAGATTCGAAGTTCTCTGGTTTGGAATTCCACAGTCTCTTTATTATATCTCAATCTGGAACCATGCCCTATGATAAGAACCGAAGTTTCCTTTTTTTCACTTGAAGATTCTATGATTTTTTCCTTCAGAATCTCTGCCAGAAGAGGGTCGTTCCCGAACGGATTTTCAAAATGGATCTTCATCTCATTCCCCTCTATATCGGCTGTGCCGGTCCGGGCCCCCGGTTCCAATCCTATTTTGGGAGGTATATCTCTCGTTATGTGGAGACCGGAAGCGATGAAGAAAGGTATGGCTATGACATCACGGATCCCGTTTCGGGCCATAGAAACCATGGAATCCTCTATAGACGGTTCAGATGCTTCGTTGAATCCAATATAGACATTGTCGAAGCCTCTTTCTTTCAGCCTTTCTGCCTGGAACTCCATAACATTTTTATTGTAATTGTATCTGGAGCCGTGCCCTATGATCAGTATCCCTTTCATTTCTATACATCCATGAGCGTTTTTAGTTTCAATAGGAAAAATTCCTGCAGAAATTCACGCTATGGATTACAGTATTACTCAAACATTATTATGTGTTACTATTCAGGCAAGTTCGGACTATTCACGCACGCCCACGTGATGCATGTTATGCGTATCCAGAGAAGCCATTGTGAGTCTTCCTCTGTGCATACCGCGTACAGTCATGATATCATTGGCCATTTTTTTAAGGTCCCTGAGAATCCCCTGGGCAGCGATAATCATCATCCTGTCATCTCCGAGTGTGAATTCGGTGTTGAACATAATCATGCTCTCTTTCTCAGAGATAAATTCTGATATCCTGTCATTCACTCCCAATATCTTTGGATCATAAACAACCACAAGAACGCCTTTGACCAAAGCTTCCTCATTTTTCCATTCATTTTCTGCAAGGGAATCCCTGACCAGAGCTCTGAGCGCCTCTGATCTGCTGGCATATCCTTTAGCGGCAATCTGTTTGTCGAATTCTTCTAATAATTTCGGCTCTAAGGATACACCTATCCGTGCCACTGTGTCCATGCATAATGTAACGCATCATACAGTATATTTATTTGTCACGGGTCGGAGACAGAAGATTGTTTATATTTAATAAATGATTAGTGTTACTAAATATTAAAATAGTATTATTGAATATGTATGTGTGATGATTGTGTTCTCAGACGAAGGATATTGCGCAAGAAAGTATTGCTGGGGGTGTTTGAAAGAGCTTAAGTGCAGGTTCTAGTTATTTTGTCGTTTTGCCTCCGGCGGGCATAACATGCCCGCCATTTTTAATAAATGCATAAGAATCGGAAATTCGTCATCAAATAGTAACACGAAATATCATAAAGTTATTATAAAGTCATCTGAATGATGCCCTGTGAGACGGATAGCGATATATGGTAAGGGAGGGATAGGCAAGTCCACTACGGCAGCCAACGTGACTGCCGCACTTTGTGAAAGCGGTTTTAAGGTTCTGCAAGTGGGTTGCGATCCTAAATCTGATTCCACCAAGTTACTTCTCGGAGGTAGGCGCATTGAAACCGTACTGAATATGTACCGCAGAGATTTCGATATAGATCTGAACTCTGTTGTTCATGAAGGTTATGGAAATTCTCTATGCGTTGAATGTGGAGGTCCAAAACCCGGAAAGGGGTGTGCCGGTAAAGGAATCATAATGGCATTCGAGCTTCTTGAAAAACATGACGTAATAAAAGAGTTCGAGCCCGACGTGATTTTGTATGATGTTCTCGGAGACGTGGTCTGCGGAGGTTTTGCGATGCCCATACGTAATGGGTATGCGAGAGACGTATTCGTCGTCACTTCCGGGGAGATGATGTCTCTGTATGCTGCATCGAATATTGCGGAAGCGGTCAGAGGATTCGAGGGAGATGGTTATGCCAGACTCAGAGGGTTGATACAGAACTCCCGGAATGTGGTAGAAGAGAGCGAACTGATAGATCGGGCTGCTGCAGAGATGTCACTGGATGTGATCTTCAGGCTTAAACGGGATCCTGTTGTGCAGGAATGTGAAGCGAAAGGCATGACTGTGGTGGAAGGTGCCCCGGATTCAGAAATGGCTACCTCATATCGCAGACTGTCAGAGAAGTTCCTGTCCCTGACAGAAGATGCAGACGGAGGGATGAGATTCTGAACAGAGAGGTCTTAATCCTGGATCTGGTCCACGGAGGAGAGCTGCTAGCCGAACGTTTTCTGGCTAATGGAGACAGAGTATGGTGCGTTGATGTATACGGTACAGCATCCGAGGATCTCAAAGAGGGAGTTAGAAAGAAAGGCGCGACTGTTACGGAGAAAGTGATTCCCAGGAATTATGACCTTCTGGTATCTCCGGTTCACTGCCCTGACAGCTTCCTAGGTGATGCCAGTTTTTGTGAGCGTATGACCTTTCATGAGGCGGTATCCCTTTTCATCGGTGCCACTCCGTTCAGAATAGAGGTCACGGGCGTCAAAGGGAAGACAAGCCTTTGCTATCTTCTGGCACATATACTGTCGTTATGTGGCAGGAAGGTTTTTCTTCACACATCTCGTGGCCAGGGGCTATATCATGACGGAAAGCATGATATAACGAATCTGAGGAGCATAGCCCCAACATTATTACTGGCGCTTCCGGAAGGGGATTATGATACCATTATTGCAGAGGTCTCCCTGGGCGGGACAGGTAAAGCGGATATAGGCATCATAACCAACATAGCGGAGGATTACGGAATAGCTTCTGATACAAGGAAGGCATCTGACGCAAAGGCATCTGTACTTTCAGCCTCCGGGATCAATATAGTTCGGAAAGATGAATTGAGCGCATGGCGTTCCCGCGGAGAATTCAACATCATTCCATACGGGGATTCAGTAAACATCGTCGGTACGCCGGAGCTGGGCAGACCTCTGACTTTGAAGTTAGAATACTCAGGGAAGAGAACAGTATCGCTCAAAGAATCGTATCTGGCACTCCAGTATGTAAATGCCGTGGAATGTGCCGTAACTGTCTGTCGTCAGATGAATGTGCCCACGGAAGATCTGATCGAAGGACTCAGTTCTTTTCAGGGGGTTCCTGGGCGCGGAGAGCTGTGCTTCGAAGATGATATTTGGATAGTTACGGAGAGGAACCCCGGGATATCCCATACGTCGATAGCAGGTACTTTGTCTTGCCTGAAAGAGGCTAAGGTTCTGGAAGGGACGGTAGCAGTCATAGATCCGATAAACAGGAAGGTCTGCGACAAGCTCAAGATGCATAAGATCTCTGAGGTATTCGATAGCTACGGTGTAAAGTATTTTCTTAGAAAAGATTCGGAGGAGGCGGTATCCATCCCCGCAGATGCAAAGGTCATTATAGAATTCATAAAGGAAGGATATCAATGAGGCCTATGCATCCGAGGCCGAATCCGATCGTGGCGGCCATGTACACCCTCCGGGATATGGAGGTGGACGTGATTGTGGTACACGGCCCATCGGGATGCGGATTCATGGCATCGCGCATGTTGGAAGAGGCAGGGGTCAGGATACTGACTTCAGGTATGACAGATAACGATCTGGTGTTCGGGGGCGCGGATACCTTGGTGGGAACACTCAAGGCAGTCAAGGATAGATTCAATCCGCGGACAGTTGCTATAGTCGGCACATGTGTCAGTTCTGTGATCGGAGAGGACACTGATATGTGCATAAAACGTGCAGACATAGGTTGTAACGTGTTCTCCGTCTTCAGTCACGGATGTCTGGGAGACAACACAGAAGGGGCAATCAAGGCAGTGGAGGCCGGTCGCAATGCTGGCATCATAAGTCCTGAGGAAGCAGAAAGGCAGATCACGGTTATGAGGGCCGCAACCACATTGGAGAAAGAACGGGGCATGGCCGCCAGACAATATCTCGAACCCGTCCGCGGTCCGACGAAATTCAACATCGCAAAGAGGATAAACAAAACCCTGGCTTCAGGCGGCAAGATAGGCGTTGCGATGATTGCCAAGAAGGAGCTGGCATACAGATTCGCTGACATATTTCTGGCATTGAAGGAAGCTTCCAACGTTCTCGGCGGAGAAGTGTTCACGGTTGCAAACCTGGATAAAAACAAAGGGTTGCCCAGAATCAGACGATATGCGAAAGACATAAGTTCTGAGTTGGAATCCAAGGGCATCGTAATCGATAAGGTGGTGGGAGGTCTCGATGAGTATGCTCTGATCGGGGATGAGGTTAAAACCATCCTCGAAGCCTCCGATCCAGACCTGATGATCTTATGCGGAATACCCCATGCTTACCCAAATCCGCCTCCTGAAGCGATATTGATAACAGATCAGCCTCGTCAGCTGGCGAATTACTTGGATCAGGGTTATGAGGCTGTTGGGGAGATATCTTCCCATTCAATGGTCATGGGAACCAGAAAGATAGTGCCTTTGGAGACCGGGGACACGATCAGAGATTTGCTGAGGGATACCGGATGAAGGGAGTAGTCATAGCTGGTGTCGGCAGCGGTGTCGGCAAAACATCGATATCCACAGGACTGATGGCGCTCTTTTCAGAGGAGATGCACGTTCAGGGGTATAAAATCGGCCCGGATTTCATAGATCCAATGTATCATACGATGGCAACCGGCCGTCAGTCCAGGAATATAGACACGTTCATGATGGATTCCCGAACCGTGAAGAGTTTAGTAGCTCATTCTTCCAAGGGTGCCGATCTTTGCATAGTGGAGGGAGTCCGTGGGCTTTATGAAGGACTATCCGGTACGAACGAGGAATGTTCCACGGCGGAGATGGCCAAGATACTGGGCTTCCCCGTGGTTCTGGTCATAGATGCGAAGTCTCTGACCAGAAGCGCCGCTGCCATAATAAACGGATTCAAATCCTTTGATCCGGACGTTAACATCTCGGGCGTAATACTCAATAATGTTTCCGGCAGGCATCACGAACAGAAACTTCGTGAGGCCATAGAGTCCAGATGCGACGTCGAGAT
>DAXF01000051.1:0-5493 GCA_002506255.1 Methanomassiliicoccaceae archaeon UBA367 | reverse complement strand
TGGTTTCTTCCTTGGACAAAGACCGACTGATGGATATGACGGAATCATCAGACGCAGATTTGGGAAGCTCCAATCTGTATTTCAGGAGGAATATCAGCGCCAAAGTCGCTGTTCCGTACGATGAGGCATTCTGCTTCTATTATGTAGAGAATATAGAGTGCCTGGAAGCCTCTGGATTCAGAGTTGAGAAGTTCAGTCCTCTGAAAGGAGATGCTCTTCCCGAATCGGACATGTACTATTTGGGAGGAGGCTACCCGGAGCTTTATGCTGGGCAACTTTCTGAAAATGGCGATTTTATGGAAGGGCTGAATGCTGCGGCGAAGGAAGGTAAACCGATCATGGGGGAGTGCGGAGGTTTGATGACAATGTGCTCATCCATATTCTGGAAAGGAGAGAGGTATCCCATGTCGGGGATATTTTCTGGGGAAGCAACAGAATCCTGTCGCCATGGGCCGAAGTATACAAATGCCGTATCTACAGGGAAGAATCCTTTGTTTAAAGGTATGAAGGTCAGAGGGCACGAGTTCCATTATTCCGAGATAAAGGGGTACAGAGAGGATTTCGGTTTCAGACTTGACAGGGGCCTGGGCATAAACTCGGGAAATGATGGGCTGGTCAAGGGAAATTGCTTGGGAACATACATACATCAGCATGCTCTCTCTTCAGACGATTGGGCACAAGGCTTGGCAGAAGCAATCAGATAGTTTGTTATGCCGTTACACTTTTCCGTCATCGTAGACGGGGAAAAGACGAAGCCTGACATCCTCCAGCATATCGGCGAATGTTGCCCTGCCTGATATCAGATCTGGCTCTTTACCAAGGGACCTGACTGCATTTGCAGTAGGATGACCTATGACTGCCACGAATTGGCGACACAGGCATTTTGACGCTGCATCATCTCCGAGGATATTGCACATATGCCCGTAGAATACCTTTGCGGACAAAGGGCTGGTAAAAGCCATTACGTTCAGTTTTCCTGCGTAAAGATCAGAGACGAGAGCCTCTGTCTCTTCACAAATCCCAAAAGGTTCTAGATGATATGCTTCGAAGGTAACCGTTTCAGCTCCATAATCCCCTAGTCCCTTCTCTAATACATCCGACCCTGCATCGGATCTTATCAACAGGATTTTTTTGCCTAGAGCAGAGGTGCCCACGATATCAACGAGCCCTTCGGAGGAATAAATCTCAGGCACAATATCAACAGATATGCCCACATTTTCCAGGGCATTTTTAGTTTCCGGGCCAATAGCTGCTATAATCGCACCTGTACACGCGGAGACAAAGTCTTCTCCTAACCTTTTCAGACATTCTTTCACAGCGGCGCTCGAATTGAACACAACTGCATAGAAATTCCTGCGGTCCACCCTCTTGAAAATCTCGATGAATTCGCTCTCAGGTGCCGGTATCCGAATCAAAGACGGTGCAGCTCTAACTGAGAAACCCATACTCTCAGCCAGGCGGATCGACTTTTCAAGATATTCAGGCGGTCTTGTAAATCCGAGGCAAATCATATAAGATCCCCCAAAATATTGCGGAGACATACCACATCTCCAATCACTATTATTCCTGGCGGTTTCAGCATCTTTTCGGATATTGTTTCCGTGAGTCTGGAAATTGTTGTGATCTCAGTATTTTGACTATGTGTGGATCCGTTAGTTATTACTGCGACAGCGGTTTCTGAGCTCATTCCTCCGCTTATTAATCCTTTGGAAATCAGGTCCGCATTGCCGAGCCCCATCAGAACAACTATGGTTCCGTGTCCCTTTGCCAGAGTTGTCCAGTCTATACGACCGTTGATCAAATCTGCTCTTTCATGTCCAGTCACAAAGGTAACCATGGATGAATAATCTCTATGGGTGACGGGTATTCCTGCGAGCTCAGGAACGGCTATGGATGAGGACACGCCCGGCACTACGTGTATCTCGATACCCGCTCTTCTGAGATTCTCCGCTTCCTCGGCACCGCGACCGAAAAGGAACGGGTCGCCCCCTTTAAGACGAATCACGGTTTTTCCCTCTTCTGCCTTCTTTATCAGAAGCTTGTTGATCTCCCATTGCTCCATGCTATGTTTATTGCCTCGTTTGCCCGCATCGATAAGTTCTGCATCTGGTTTGCACAGTTTTAGAATGTTTTGATTGATAAGCGCATCGTATATCACAACATCTGCCTTTTTCAGAAGTTCCTTCCCCTTCACCGTGATCAATTCTGGATTCCCGGGCCCGGATCCGACCAAATACACAGTACCAGTCATCGTGATGCACCTCTGAGTGAATCTGCCACAGCAATCAGGTCGATTTCTGTGTAGTTCATGGGAATGAGACAATTTATTCGGGTGGGTTCGATACCATCAGCGAAGGAAACGCCGGTGATCCTAAGCGCTCCGTTCTCTTCTTTGGCGTAGATCCCTATTGGGGAAGAGCACCCCGCCTCCACGATACGCATGATTTCTCTTTCAGCCCCCGTTTCTATGCGGGTGATGTGATCGTCGATTGAGGAAACAAGATTTAACGTGTGCTCATCATCGGATCTGCATTCAATAGCTATAGCTCCCTGGGCCGGCGCTGGTATGAAAATCTGCGGATCCAGACGGAACGCCGACCGCTCTATTCCCATTCTGTCAAGACCTGCCTTAGCGAGAATAATGGCATCATATTTGTCGCAGTCGAGTTTATCCAGGCGGGTTTGGATATTGCCTCTTAGATTCTTGATCTTCAGATCTGGACGCAGATAGTGCAATAGGCTGCGCCTTCTTACGGAAGACGTACCGACCGTTGCCCCTTCCGGAAGCTCTTCTAGTCTACATGGCAATATAACATCTGCGGGGTCGTCTCGGGCTAGCACTGCACCCAATGTAAGTCCGTTTCTGAGAGAAGTGGGTACATCTTTTGTTGAAGCATATAGTTCGAAACGGTTGCATGTCTTGATTACGATATATTCATTCAGATTCCAAGATCTAATCGCCGCATCTGATAAGGTGGTCTCCAGAGTCGGTATGACAGAGTCAAGTCCGTCAGTACCTTTGGCGGATGCGTAGGTGGCATGCAGACTTACTATCAAAGCTTCACCGCCCTGCACACAATCTCATAAGCTCCTCCTTCGTTGCCGGACCTGAGGAGACTCCAGACTTCTTCATTATTGATGATGTTCGACAGAATTTCTGCTCTTTCAGCCTGAGATTCTATTCTATCTATAATTTTGGGCCTTACGTGGGAAAGGAGTCTGAGCATGCCATCATATGCTGGATCCAGCGCTTGATTTATCTTTGATATCAAATAGGGAGAGAAAACGGGAACCCTCCCTTCGGAAGATACGGCTACGGCGAAGCCTTCTCTTCGCAGAACCGAAGGTATCAAAAGGTCTCCTCCGCCGTGTGATGAGTTTGTAAGTATTCCTCTATCCCGAGCTTTTTCCAGTATCTTTCGGTTTAATTTTTTGGACCCTGTGGCAGCTATGATGAGGAAAGCCCCATCCATATATCCGCCACAATTTTCTTCGTTAAGAATAATCTCAATACATTCATCGACCAGATCTCTTAACTGAGGCAAGAAACTCTCGGAAACAACCTTTATCCTGAATCCTTTGAAATGTAAGCATTTCCGAAGTGCGACGGCCCCGCCGCCGAAAACGGTTACGAGTCTTTCATCCGGTGAGATAAAAACAGGTATCATTCTAGATTCTTTCACACGCTTTCCCGCCATAGGTCCCGTGCTATCTCTTAAGAAGCATACGGGTGGTTCCGACAGAGTGCTATGAAATATAAAATAAGTGTTACTAAATACATTTCACTTCAGAAGTATTCTTCCACACCAATATTCTGGGATCGTTAACTTCTATGCATTTCTAAGAATATGGCGCTTTTCTGAAGAAACATCTTGAATATGCAGATTTCTGTTTCGCACATCATATTAATTCGTACGACAATAACATCTGTGTGCTCATAGACGCTCATGCCCATATGTGGAACAGAAAAATGCTGCCCGATCTGGCCGTCAGGAACTACATGTCGCCTGTATTGGACATCCCTGAGGGGGAGAGGAAGAAATACGGCAGCCTTCTGGATTTCGATCTGGAATCGAATGTGCCATTTGCAGATTATGATGTCAAGGTGGAAGAGCCACTTGAGACAATCCGGGACAACGGAATGGATCATATGGTCATTCTGGGCACGGATTTCGAACTTATAGGCCCGGGAAGGATGACTAACGAGGAGTACATGGAATGGATGTTCCAGAGATGCACAGTGGACGACCGTTTCCTGCCGTTCATATCTGTGGATCCCAACAGGGGAAGGGAGTCCATAGACATGATAGAGCGTCTGGTCAAGAAGTACGATCCAAAAGGCATCAAAGTATACCCTGCCACAGGATTCCTGCCGTCGGATATAAAGCTGAAAGGATATTGGGATAAAATAGATGATCTGGGTCTTACTGTGGTCACCCATGCAGGAATGGCACTGCCACCGCTGGATGAGAAGTATTGTCATCCCTCGGATTTCAGCAAAGTGGCTGAGGATCATCCCGACATGAACATAATCATAGCGCATCTGGGAGGCAAGTTCCACAGTGAACTGCTACCGCTCATGGAGGAGCACGGGAACGTATACACGGATTGCTCTGCATTGCAGGGATGGGCCCACGATGACAGAAGTATGATATGCAAGCGGATAAAGGCGGTCTCATCCAGGTTCCCGGACAGGATAGTCTTCGGGACCGATTTCCCGTTGTATGAGTCGACCTTCTCCGCCATGCAGTTCATAAGGGAGATCCGGGAGGGTGACTGGGGAACCGAATACCAGAAAAGTGCGTTGCTGGGTAAAAACATGGCAAGACTCCTGGGATTCTAGATAAACGCTTATAATCGGGGAAGCCAATGACGTGAGGATGGCCACAGTCACAGTCAATTGGGACAGCATCGGCAGCGCCCTCGACACGTACTACGTTCCGGAGCTGGTTCTGGCGGTAATGGGTGTTTTGGCACTTCTCATCGTGAGACAGCATCTCAAGGATAAAGAGAGTCAGACATACAACATACTCGTACTTCTCGGTGTGATTTTGGGCTCGGTCATGGTGGCGCTCACGGTAACGTATCGTGAAGGCTGGGCTACATATACACTGATAATCGTGGCCGTGGCATCCTTCGCGCTCATAATAAGACCTTTCAGGGATGTGCATTTCGCAGCCCTCTTCGGTCTGATGGCCGCAGTGATCGCTTACATCTATGTAGGCAGTCTCACAGGTGACTTCGAGGTCCTAGCCACAGGATGGCCCAGGATCATAGTGGCTTTTGTCGCGGGTGCCATTGTGTTCATGCTCCTGAATTTCCTGGAGCAGCTTGTGCAGTTCTTCGGCAAATTCCTTAATGCATGGCCCATCCTGCTCATATTGGGGTTGATATGCATAGCCGAGGCCTTTGCCGTGCTCTTGGGGTATGGATCCGTCATCAGTTTGCTGTCCAACTCCCCCACCGAGGTTATTCTGGCCAACTCTTGGGTAA
>DAXF01000046.1:9119-18115 GCA_002506255.1 Methanomassiliicoccaceae archaeon UBA367 | reverse complement strand
CCGCCAAGGCTCGGGTCACCCATTGGGTTCATCGGGGGCGCCCTGCGGGAGGCTATGACGTCATCGATCCTCAGGATCATGTTCGCCACTTCCGCGGCAGAGTCAATGGCCTGGATCTTCACCCTTATGGGCTCCACGACATCGGCCTTCAGCATGTCAACTGCTTCGCCGGTGTCAAGATTCAGACCGTAGTTCTTGCCGTCCTTCTTCTTCTCGTGAGCGTTCTTCAGTTTGATGATCGCATCTATGGAGTCGATACCGGCATTCTCCGCAAGAGCCCAGGGTATGATCTCCATGGCCTTGGCGAAGGCGTTTATCGCCAGCTGCTCTCTTCCTCCGACAGTTGATGCGTAATCTGCGAGCCTGAGGCCAACCTCTATCTCGGCCGCACCTGCGCCCGCAACGACCCTCTTGTCCTCTATTGCAACTCCGACAACGCGTATACCGTCCTCGAGAGCCCTGTCCACCTCATCGATGACGTGCTCGGTGCCGCCCCTTATGATGATGGTAAGTGCCTTGGGCTCTTTGCATCCGGTAACGAAGGTCATGGACTCGGTGCCCACGAGCTTCTCCTCGACGAGGGCCGCGGATCCGAGATCGGAAGCCTGCATCTCAAGGATGTTGCCTACGATACGCCCGCCGGTTGCCCTTGCAAGGTCCTCCATGTCAGACTGCTTCAGGCGCCTGCAGACGAAAACGCCTGACTTGGCAAAGTAGTGCTGAACGAGGTCGTCCACGCCCTTCTGGCAGAATACGACATTGGCGCCGGTGGAAACGACCTTGTCCACCAGGCTCTTGAGGAAGGACTCTTCCTGATTAAGGAAGGACTGCATCGCCATCGGATCGGTTATGCTGATCTCGGCATCCATCTCAGTCTTCTTGTTCTCAAAGGCAACAGAGATCAGCGCTATCTTGGCGTTGCTGACGGACTTGGGCATACGGGAGTGCACCCTCTGCTTGTCTACGACGATACCCTCAACGAGGTCCGTATCCTTGATCACTCCGCCGACTTTCTTCTCTACCCTGATGTGGTCGGTGTTGACCTTCCCGTCGTCACCCTCGATCGCCCTTACGGCTTTGACGATGACGTCCGCCAGGTGGCCCTGTTCGCCGCCCACGGATTTGCCCACGAGAGCGGTCATCGCCACTTTCTTGAGCATCTCGTCATCTACGGCGTCCACTGCCATGGATTTTATGACCTCGACTGCTTTGTCGGCGGCCATCCTGTATCCGCTGGTTATGACGGTTGCGTGTATGTTGGAATCTATAAGGTCCTCAGATAGTTTGAGGAGCTCGCCGGCAAGAACGACCGCAGAGGTCGTCCCGTCGCCGCATTCGGTGTCCTGGGTCTTCGCGACCTCTACGACCATCTTAGCCGCAGGGTGCTGAACGTCGACCTCTTTCAGGATCGTAACTCCATCGTTCGTGACGATCACGTCGCCCATGCTGTCAACGAGCATCTTATCCATGCCCTTGGGTCCAAGTGTGGACCTGACTGCATCGGCTACCGCCTTGGCGGCCGCGATGTTGTTGAACTGCGCCTCTTTATCCTTGCTTCTCTCCGTGCCTTCTTTCAGCACGATAATAGGTTGATTGCTTCCCGAGCTGTACATCAATACAATCTCCTTACTGGTCATCAGTAATTTTGTTCTTCTATATTAACATATCTTTTCCACATGCACAGCCAATGAACATCCCGTGCACCGTGTGGCTGCACCTATGTTTGATTCTATTATCTAATAATCGATTATGATTTAATACCACGTTGTATAACGGTACGCATGAGTCCAGGAGAAGATCCCGACCGGCGAGAGCTCTTCCTTTCTGTGCTTTCCGGTAGCCCGTCAAAGGATATACCCATTTTCCTGAGGGACCTGACTCTCGGACTGGATGCCTTGAACATCGATACCGACGCTGTGTTCGGTCCGGTATATGATTCTAAACTTTCTGCAGCCTGTGTCTTGGAAATGCAGAAGCTCATAGGGCACGATGCCGTGATCGGGTGCATTCACACATACAGTATGGAAGCCTTCGGCGGTACCACGGTTTATCCTGCGAACGGGATACCCTATCTATCGGATCCCCCCTTCGCAGAAATAGAAAAGATGGAAGCATATGTGCCAGAAGACATCTGCAACGAACTCCTTGAGGGAATGCGCGAATCCTATCGAATTGTTCGAAGAAGAGCACCACACCTTGCAGAGATCATGAATATAAGCGGTCCCGTGAACACCGCGGGCAACCTGAGAGGACTTGAGACTCTCATGATGGACATAATCCTCAATCCGGACCTTGTCTCCGGGCTTGTGAGATTCTCCGAAGGTGTGATGAGATCCACGATAGAGTACATAGGAGCGGATTGTGCTGATGCAGTGTTCATTGCAGCCGCATCAGACAACCCAGACATGCTGGGTCTTGAGGAATTCATGAAGATCAGCCTTCCTAGCGTAAGGAATGTTACGAATTTCTGTCATGACATGGGGCTTCCGGCAATATTCCACCCCCACGGACTATTCAGCACCGAAGATCGAAAAGAGGTGCTGAGGGCATCCCTGGACACAGGCGTGGACGGATTCCAGTTCGCAGAGGACAACACGCCTTCAGGGATACTGCGGGAGACTTCCGGAAGATGCTGCGTGCTCGGAGGGCTGGACGCATTCAACGTTCTTCTTCTCGGCCCCGAGGAGAGGATAATCAGGTCCGTGGGATCGCTTCTGGATTCTTTGTTCGGAGAGGATTACATAATGACCTGCTCCTGCTCCCTTAACAGAGGAGTTCCGATCAAGAACATCAAGACGATGGCTGATGCCACCCGATCATACTGCGGAGGGCACGCATGAGAGTGGTGATGATCGCCGGATTCCCCGGTTCAGGGAAAACAACCCTTATATCGAGAATCGCCACGCCCGATACGGGCGTGATTTTCAATAACCCAGAGTCTCTGAGCTTGATACCAGATAATGTAAGGAAAGCCTATTTCCCCCTTAGAAGCCCGTGTGCCAGACCTCGTCAGTTCTTACATTGGATCGAGAAAGTTCACAGCGAATGGGGCGTGGATACGCTTATAGCGGAACCTCCCGGCATATGTACAGAGACATCTTCCCGCATACTCACACAGGCCATCGCATTCAGCAATGGCAGGTTCGAGATCGGCCCACTTATAACGGTAGTGAGAAGCGGTGTTTTGAAGAAAGGTTTGGAATCTGACACCTCGGAGGAATTGAAAATCAGACAGCAGATATATGAGTCTGATATAGTCGCGATATCGGTTGCTGAGAATGTCGACAGGGTTTGCGCATCGAATATCGTGCACCGCATCAATCCCGATGCGGAGATATTCTTCTTTTCCTCCGAAACCGGTGAATCGGTCGAAGAAATTCGTTCAGTGATATTCTCCAGGAAAGTATGCGCCAGAGCTCTGTATATGATCTGACCGATATTGTTTTAGTAAAAAATCAAAAAGTAAATTTAAATATAAACCAAAACTTATGAAGATTTGATGCTCAGATTATTCACATCCGTCGAGCAAGAGATGGAAGGCCGTCTGAATGAAACAGACGGCAACAGATTGTATCTAGGAGACAGAAGATTGAAGAGACTCTTCTACAGGATAGGTGTCTTCCTCTGCGGTTTAGCTTTTGTCATACTCATATGGTACATCGTTGCACAATTTTACAACACATACATGGCTGACATGATATCCTTCCCCAGACCTGTAGAAACCTTCGAACGTCTGGGGGAGTTCTTCGCAACGGATTACAAGATCTTCGGGCAGAGCATAATTAATCACACTAAGGCCAGTCTCGGAAGGTGGATCAAAGGGTTCTCGATAGCTGCCGCAATAGGCCTTTCCATGGGACTTATCATGGGCAGTAACAACAGGATACATGAATTCGGGATGGTTCCCGTGAACATCCTGCAACTGATACCCGGGCTCGCCTGGTATCCCGTCACCATTCTGCTTTTCGGACTGAATGAGAACTCAGCCATATTCATCATCGCGATAACTGTGATATCCCCTATCGCCATAAACACCGCCAACGGACTTCGCAAAGTGCCGAAGGTTAACCTGAGGGTCGCCAGGATGTCCGGGAGAAGCAGATCTGACACATTCGCCGAGGTCCTGATACCCTTCGCCGCCCTTGACATCCTTTCCGGGCTCAGGATAGGGATAGCGAACGGGTGGAGGATGCTGATATCCGCAGAGATGGTCGTAGGCGTCGCACTCGGACTAGGATTCGCGATACAGATAACCACCGGCTACATCGACTATGCTTCGGCTTTCGCATGCATCGTGATCATATGCATCATCGGCCTGATAATAGACAAAGTGGTTCTGGAAGCCCTTGAGAACTACGTGCGCTCAAAGCTCGGAATGGAGGAATGACATGAGCGTTATCGATATCAAAGGCGTCTACAAAGCATATTATGAGCCCAAACTGAATGAAGGACGCGTTGTTCTCAAGGATATCAACCTCTCCATAAGTGAGAATGAATTCGTATGCATTATAGGGCCTTCAGGTTGCGGGAAGACCACTTTGCTGGATATGATCGCAGGTTTCGAGAAGCCCATCAAAGGAGAGATATCCTATCGCGGTCAGAAGATACGCGGTCCCGGCCCCGAGAGAGCGGTGATATTCCAGGAATACAGCCTATTGCCCTGGATGGATGTGCAGAAGAACGTGGAGTTCTCTCTGGACCGGAAGAAGTACTCCTCCAAAGAAAGAGAGGAGATCGCTTCCAAGTACATCGCAAAGGTTAATCTGACAGGTTTCGAGAACAGCAAGCCCAACCTTCTCTCCGGTGGAATGAGACAGAGAGTGGCCATTGCCAGAGCGTTCGCGATGCAACCCGACATCCTTCTCATGGATGAGCCCTTCTCCAGCCTGGATGAGCAGACAAGGAAGCACCTGGACAAGGAGATCCTCGACATATGGAAAGAGGAGAAGAGGACCGTCGTACTGGTAACGCACAGCGTAGAGGAGGCTCTGCTCCTGGCCACCAGGATAGTTCTCCTGACGCCATCGCCCGGACAGGTGTTCAAAGAATGGCATCTGCCCGTCGATAAAGAGAACTTGAGCTCGGATCAGATAACTATGCTTAAAAAGGATATCATCAGGAATCTGGGCGTCTGCGCCTGCGCAAAAACGCCCATTTCCATTAATGTGCAGGAGTGAGAGGATGGATACGAAGACCAAAATACTGGCCGCCGTCGCAGTTATGATAATGATAACAGCAGGAGGAGTGTACCTCCTGGGAGAAGACGAGACGAATGCGGACATCACCATTGCCTGCGGTACGAAGAACTACTACGAGCCGTTCTGGATCGCCGACCATTACGGATACTTCGAAGAGCAGGGTGTTACCGTCAAGATGCTCTATGTGGACGGCGGCGGAAGCGCTACCACAGCCTTAATGGCCGGCAGAGCGGACATAACGCTGGTAGGCGCAGATCCTGCAGTGAGGTTCATAAACGAGACCGAAGACGGCAGGATCATCGGTTCCATCTCCGTCAATAAGAACTCCACTGCATACGATTTTGCTGCTTTGACAGAATACGGGATAGATCTGAATAACCCCAGAGGGACGCTGCTGAATGAGGACGGCACCATCAAAGTGCACACCGGCTTGGACATCACAACAGGATATTTCGGAGGATATCGGGGCTATCTTTATGAGGCGAAGGAGCACGGCAAGCTAACGGAAGAGGAGTACAACCTGCTGAGATCCGTTAAAACATCGGATAAAGACGGCGGCATCGTGCATATCCAGTTTGACAATCAAGCCACAGCCCTTTTGAATGGTAGTGTGCAGATGCTGTGTTCCGGGAACGCATTGAACATTGCTAAGGAAAGAGGCGGAGAAAGTGTCACGATCCTATCCTCGCCTTACGGAGACCCTGTGGGCGCCTGCGTTTTGATCTCTTCGGAAAAGGTCCTTGAAGAAAAACAGGATAAGATACTGAAGGTCATGAAGGCCTTCGACAGAGCCTGCGCCGACATAGAGAACTCCGAGACAAGGAGAGGCGTGTCAGAATATTGTGCAGAGTTTTACAACCTAAGCGGATGGACTGCCGACAGTCAGGAGAACTTCTTCAACTCCCAATACTGGGACGTTTGCATGATGAGGAATATCGAAGATTTCCTGATCAGAAAAGCCAACCTGCTGGATGAGGATTTCGACCCCACGGGACGTATTGATTATTCCTTCCTGGAGGCGATGTATGGGGATGAACCGTACACATACGATCCTGAAACCGGGACACTTGTATGACGGCCTGTGAAACGCCTTGTCTCCAGAATCAGATCTCAATAAACAGGATGACGAATACTAATAAAGGGAACCTGGGACCGCAGACAGCGAAAGAGAGGGCGGGAGTACTCCCGGAATCAGTACACGGATTTGATTATGTCTCCGCATAAACCAGAAGGCATTGATACTTCCTCCCCAATCTGCTATCCATGAGAATGCCCAGAGATCTGTTCCTGGAAGCTGTGAAAGGTGGCATTTCGGCGGAAGTACCTGTCTTCCCCCGGGACCTGACCCTGGGACTGGACATCACCGGAGCGGCCACGACGGAGGTGTTCGGCCCGCCCTATGATCCCCGTGCTTCCGCAGCAGGAATACTGGCACTTCAGGAAATCGTGGGTCATGATGCTGTTGTAGGATGCATATTCGGCTGCATGGTCACGGGATTCGGTGTTGAGCTGGGAATACCAGACAAAGGCGTACCGTATCCGAAAGATGCGCCTTTCAGGAACATTTCGTTATTGGATTCCGCATCGCCGGATTCGGTAAGGGACAGTATGCTTTCCGGAATGAGGGAATCATACAGGATGGTTCGCAGCAAAAGAAGCGATCTGGCCGTTGTAATGAATCTTGCAGGCCCGGTCACCAATGGCGGGAATCTCAGGAACATGGAGACCCTCCTGATGGACATGATATCCGATCCTGATACCGCCCATCGAGTCATGGATTTCTCTGTAGAGACGATAATATCCGCAATGGACTACATAGGTGCTGACCTGGCAGACGCTCTTTTCCTGGCATCCGCAACGGATAATCCAGACCTCCTGGGGGACGGCATGTACACGGAATACTGCATCCCTGCCCTGAAGAGGATATGCTCCGCCGCCAAGGACATGGGAATGCCGTCTGTGTTCCATCCTCACGGTAAGTTCGATGGGGGCTCTTCGGATATCCTTGATGCAACTGTGGGTGCGGGCATAGATTGCTTCCAGTTCTCAGAAGAGAACGATGGCCCCTCGATCATCGATAGGATAGGTGAAAAATGCTCATTGATGGGCGGACCTGATGTCATGACCACTCTGCTAAACGGAACGCGCGAGGAGATCGTATCGGACACTACAGGATTCCTCGAAGATTTTCAAGACCGAGCGTACATCATGTCCTGTTCCTGTTCCCTGCACAGAGGATTCCCGATAGATAATCTGTCACTTATGACATCTACAGCTCACGCCTTCCGGCGCTGATCTGCTGCGTATCGAAGGATATCGTGATTCTCAGTAACGGTTGTAGGATACTATATCCTCGGGAGGCCTGAACTCCGAATGCGACGGAGATGGTTTCGCATCGTCAGCAGGATATCCCATTACGAGAAGCGCCACCGGCTCAAGGTTATCTGGCATATTGAATTCCTTTCTTATCGCCACAGGATCGAAATGCATCACCCATGTGGTCCCCAGTCCGATGGATGCCGCCTCCAGCATCATATGGGTCGTAACTATGCTGGCATCTATCTCCCCGCTGGATTTCCCGTCGTATGCGCGCTTCCAGCACTCGTTCTTATCATAGCTCACCAAAAGCGCTACCGGTGCATTGAAATGATATTTCGTGCACCTCGGCAATTTAGCCAGTGCAGATTGTTCATTTATAACCAGAATATGCTGCGGCTGACGGTTGACTGCTGTGGGCGCCAGATGGCCCGCTTCAAGTATCTTGTCCAGCTTCCCCTGTTCAACTGGCTTCCCAGCGAATTTGCGGACAGAATAGCGACCCGCCGCCAATCTCAGAAAGTCGATGCTCTTATCCATACCCTATCCTCGATGCCCTGAATGGAGTGTGCGTATTTTACGTATCCACCATTCCCGCATCAGCGAAAGACGGGACGGACCTCAACCCCGGCAGCCTCTGACAACTCCTTTATTCGTCTCTCGGCAGACGGAGAACCCCTGAATCTCATACGTGCGAGCCTCTCTGAGAGCAGCGGCCTTGAATTCAATGAGTCGATATAGATCAGTTTTACGCCGGTTCTCGCAATCGCGTCGACAAGAGCGCTCTCTCTCCCCTCTAAATGACTGAGGACCGGCCCCACAAGCGCATAGACGTTTATTCCAACGTCTGCAAGCTTGCTTATCGCCTCCAATCTTCTCGACGGCATCGGAGCCCCCGGCTCTGTCATCTTAGATTCCCGTTCCTCGATCCCGGTAACGGTGATGCCGACAGTGCCCTCCATCTCCGAGAGGAGGTCGATATCTCTGAGTATCAGATTCGATTTCGTATGCATGTGTATTCTGAAATCCCGCTCCTTCAGCGCCCTGAGGCATTGAAGAGTCAATTCCAGCTCGGACTCCACGGGCTGATAGGGGTCCGTGACCGTCCCTATACCTATTATCCCTTTGACATTCGGCAACTCCAAGCATAAACGTCTGGCTATGTTCATCTTGGCCTTCGGTATCCTCCACCCCGCCCATTCTGCATGGGTTACCTCAGGCGCGTAGCAATACACGCATCCGTGAGCGCAACCCGAGTACGGATTGAGAGCGTAATCCATATCCGGGAGCTTCGATGGGGAAAGAGCTCGCCTGCATTCCACCGCCTCGTACGTTCCCGCCGAATTAGAGAAATCAAGAAGGTTAGAGATAGTCTTCGATCCTCCTTTGCGTCAGGAAGTCCCTGAGGACGCCGGAATTGGCAATCCACATCTTCCGGGGTATCTCCATGACCCTGTCCACATGGGACAGGGCGCCTTCCAG
>DAXF01000046.1:4605-8887 GCA_002506255.1 Methanomassiliicoccaceae archaeon UBA367 | reverse complement strand
TTCTCCCTTACGTTCCAAACACCGACGGGCATCACATACCCGGGGTGCGCCTCCCTGAATATCACGACCCCCGCTGTCCTGCGCTCCTCCTTGAGAAGCTCATTCACCGCCATCCTGGAGGCATAATAGCATCCTCCGATCTGAGCGTATTCCTTCCTGCCGTCGAACAGCTCATAGTCGGATATCATCGATACAGATTTTCCCGCGGGATTCCATGTCGTGTTGGGGTACCATGCTTCTATCAGCTCGAAGCGCCAGGTGCACGGCATCATCATTATGCACCATCTGTTGTCCAGTTCCTCCCACTGATATACTCTGAACTCGTCGATGGTCCTATTGAACTTCGTTGTCTTCAGCAGATCCTTCCCGATGATATCGTCAACCGCGGTTATGCTCCATCTGGTAGGAACGAACCTGCGGTTCTTGTCTATTCCCATCGTTCCTACGGAGAACGCCTTCTGTATCTCGGATATCAGAGTTCCGTTGCGGTATGCGTTCAACACCCCGTCGACTGCCTTCATGTCCGTATCGTAGAAACTGCGCTCAAGATACTTCTCGAAGCGACCGTTCGCAGCCCTCATCCTCTCCATTCTGGCTGACGGACCGAAGGGCTGCACCTCGTCATCCAATATCACTCTGCCCCGAGGCTTCTGAGAGAAATTAGCCTCGACCTCCACAGGTTTCTCCGTAAGTGCCAGTTCCTGAACCTGATCGACTATCCTCCCGGCAGCCCGGAAGTTCTTGGCATCGATCCTGTATTTGCCTCTCACCAGCCTGAACCGGAAATCGACTATGTCATCGATGGATTTTCCGACCCACATCTCCGGAGTGTCCATGACTGAGGTGTCACCGAAATCCGGCGGGAGCAGTGGACCGATATCCACCTTGGGATAGCCGTACCTACCCACGAAGACCGCCGGAGGGCTGCATCCTTCCATATCCTTGGCATCGATGAGAGGCCGGGTCTTGCTCTGGCTGTAGAACTTTATCATCAGAGGGCAGCGGTCCTTCCCGCAGAGGTTCCTGGACCCTTTGCATATAACACAAAGGCCTGAAGCTGTATCCTGCTTGTTGTAACCAGCCATGCTGTCGAAGAATCCCGTGGTCCCCGTCATGATCTTTCTTTATGGCCCCTTTCCTTTCTTTCAGAACGGCGGTTCGCTATGAGCGCCGCTACACCGCCTCCGCCTATCCCATTGTCTATGTTGACTGCCGTGAGGCCCGGAGAGCAGGTCTGCAGAATGCACAGAAGAGCAGCTTCGCCCTTCCCTCCTGCGCCGTAGCCCGTGGATGTAGGTATCCCTATCACCGGAGCCGTGGACATGGACGACACCAAAGTAGGAAGGGCCCCCTCCATGCCGGCAACGACGACTATGGCATCCACATCGTATTCGATGAGCTGTTTGACGGGCTCCGATATCCTGTGAATGCCCGCAACCCCTACGTCATAGTATCTCATCACCCTGACACCCATGGCCTCCGCCATCACGGCCGCTTCCTCGGCCACGGGAACATCGGATGTGCCAGCGGTTATTATCCCAATGAGGCCGTTACCTGGTTCCGGCATCCTACCTATGACGATAGCACCGCATTCCTCTCTGAACTCCGCTTCCGGGACCTTCTCCTTCACAGCTTCGAAATGATCCCTTCCCGCTTTGGAGACGAGAAGCAGATCCGCGGGGCGGGATGCGCATATCTCGGCGACCTTGGCAGGCGTCTTCGACGCCCCGTAAACTATCTCAGGTATGCCTTTCCTCATGTACCTCGATCTGTCCAAGGCACAATCCCGACCTATCCTCTCCAAATAATCCATTCGCAAAAGCTTCTCGGCCTCCTCGGAAGATATCTTGCCCTGCTTATAGGTCTCCAGAACGTCCCTGATGTCCATGATGCGGGCTACGCTTTCAAAAGTATTATTGTTTGCCTTAGATGGTCATACAGTACATATTTTTACTTTAAAATGAAATAATGTATTATATTCCAAATAATATCCCTATTCCAATGGACCCTGAACCGTCGTATAAAAACGTCGGAATCCGGGAAGAGAACGGTTTCTGGTTCCTTCCCGACGGCATATCATCAAAGGACCTGGTTGTCGGGGACAGGGTCCCGGATTTCGAAGCTTCGTCCACCGACGGGCGCTTCGTTCTTTCAGAGCGCGTTGCCAAAGGTCCGGTGCTGCTGTATTTCTATGTTGTCAATTACGGGAAAACGTGCATAAATTACATGGCTCTCATGAATGAGAGGAAACAGGAGCTTGACGACCTTAACGTCTCCCTTGTGCACATAAACCCGGAATCCCTGGAGAATCATCGTGCTTGGATAAGATATACGAGCTCGCTCTATGAGCACATAAGCGACACGGATCAAAGAATAAGCAAAGCTTACGGAGCCATTGTGGAGAGGGCCAGGACACAGAAGATATTAGGAAACACAAACAGAGAGTTCTTTCTTATTACGAGGGATATGAGACTGAGATTCGTTTGGCGCGCCTACGACCCCATGGATACTCTGCCTATGGACGAGCTCCTTGACATTCTGAGACGGGGAACAGACTCTGATTGAAGCACGATCGGCGTGTTGCAGCGATCTCCTCTGCAGCATCAGACTTGGGTGTGTCCCATTATTCACAACATTAGATATATCCCGTGAAGAGCATCAGGCAGACATGGATTACATCCCCGAATTGCTGGACCTGTTCGGAGATATGGGAAGAGTCGCAGTATGCTTCTCCGGCGGATTGGACAGCACCGTTCTCGCGGCTCACGCCCGAAAAGCCCTCGGGGATGACAGTTTAGCGATAATGGCGGATATGCCTACGCTGAGCGGGATTCAGAGGGAGATGGCAGTTACCGGCGCCAGGGCTTCGGGCATAGGTCTTCTCACTATTCCATTGGACTGGTACCGATTGCGCGAAGTCTCCTATAACGGGGAACGAAGATGCTATTTCTGTAAAAAGGCCATATTCTCTGCGATAAGGGGGGCCGCCGAATCCCACGGATTCCATAATCTTGTATCCGGCGAGAATGCGGACGACGATCTCAGTGACAGACCCGGGATGTCCGCAGGAAAAGAGGCAGGAGTGATGTATCCTCTTATCGAGCTGGGGATAGGCAGGTCGGCAATAGAGAAATTCATCTCATCCATGGGTCTTGAACGGAGGCCGTTCAAGGAGACGTGCTTATTGACCCGTTTCCCGACAGGGACCCCGGTAACGGAAAAGGACATCAGATTTGCAGAGGCCTGTGAAAGGTCCGTGAGAGATGTCGCAGGCATAGGGCTTGTAAGGGTAAGGATCTCCGGACGCACGTGCAACGTGGTGTCCTCTCCCGAAGAGAGAGCCCGTCTTTTCGAGAACGGCGAAGCGGTGATATCCGCCCTTGAAAGCATGGGATTCACAGAAGTAATGCTCGATCCTAAGGGCTATTTCTAAGAATGCTTTGGGTAACAGGAGACGATGAGTCTTCTCAGACCCGGTTGTTGCAAGGGGTCGTCTCCTGTTTCGTACCAAGAATGACGGTTTCCCTATTTAACCCCTGTGAAGGCAAAGATTTAACACTATGTTACGGCCGAACGCATTCCTGAACTCATCTTTCATCTCATTCAGACGCCACATCACCATGTCAATGTCCTCTTTCGAATGTATTTTCATCTCCACATTGATGCCGTCATCAGAGAAGGACAGGCTCATTACGGGGCAGGTCCTGCTGCGGTCCATAACATCCGCATATCTGAGTATCACCGTGGACATCATCATGCTGCTCAGATCCTTTTTGCTGAATATCGAGAGCATCCCGTTCGTGGGCAAGGGCATCTTCTTGTAATGGAATCTGGCCATCAGAGCTATCGCATCTATGTCCTCTATTGCCAGCCCGGGAAGCCCCGTGCTCTTGATCAGCATGTATGAGTATATCCTGTGCTTTGAGAACCCGAAAAGCTCCCCTATGTCATGAAGTATGGAGGCGTATCTCAAACGGTCCCGCCATCTGTCATCCATATTATGGACGCCCGCTTCCCTGAGGCCGTCGAATATCGCCATTGAGTTATCGGTCACACAGTCCGCATGAACCTTGTCATATCCGCACCTCTTAGCAAGAGCCAGTACAGAGGATTCCTTCTCATCGATGTCACCCATGCCGTGCTCCATGAGATAATCGACATACATCCCCTCCTTGAGGCCAAGATCCGATACCTCTATACGATCAATACCGAAGATCGTCATAAGCTCCTCGGCTATCGCGCCTCCGGGCGTTATTATATCTATCCTGTTCGCAGAAAGACC
>DAXF01000046.1:0-4388 GCA_002506255.1 Methanomassiliicoccaceae archaeon UBA367 | reverse complement strand
TCTCAGCTCTGCAAGGGTGAAGTACGAATTGTTGCCATCGCCTCTTCTGGCGGCGCACATGTCGGCGAGCGCCATCATGGTGCCTGAAGAGCCGACGGCCCTCTCGAAGCCTATGTCCTTGACCGCTTTCGCAGATCGGTATGAATGGAGAAGCACTTCCCTCTGATAGCTGCCGTACTCGCTTTCCGATATTGGGCCGCTCTGCTCGAAAGGGAAAGAGTACGCATATCTGACAGAGCCCATGGCCAGACTGTCCAGGTACAATATCTCCCTGCCTTGACCGATGGATACCTCAGTGCTCCCGCCGCCTATATCTATGAAAATGGTTCTTTTGTCAACGCCCTTGCCTCCGGTGACCCCCAGATTTATCAGTCTGGCTTCCTCCTCCCCGGATATGACGTTTATATGATAGTCGTCGCCCTTTATGGCCTTCAGGAGCTCCGACCTGTTGGGAGCTTCCCTGGCGGCGCAGGTGGCGAAGGAGATGATCTCCTCGGCACCCAAATTCTTGGCTATATGCACGAAGCTCCTGGTCACTAATCGGCATTTCTCTATGGTGGTGCGATCGATCCTGCCATCCTTGTAGAGGCTCTGACCCAGCCTAACCATCTCCTTGTCATGGAATATCGGCATGCCGATTGTACCTGGGAAGAACTTTATCACCAGAAGATGGATGGAATTGGACCCTATGTCAATGAAGGCTACGGTCTTATCCTTTCCCATGCCAAGACCCTCTGTTCTCTATGAACCATGTCTGAGACCTGAAGCTCTTGCCTTTGGCCTTCACCTTCACATATGAGCCGTCTGACATCAGCTCCCTTGCTTTCACATTGTCGGCCAGGTGGTTCTTCAGCAGCTTATCCCTTATCTCCATGAGCATTAACTTGTCCAATATTGGAAACAGCACTTCCACCCTTGCGATCAGATTGCGCGGCATCAGATCCGAGGAACCGAGATACATCTCAGGGTCGCCGCCGTTCTCGAAATAATATATGCGGGAGTGTTCCAGGAACCGATCCACGATGCTTATCAGCCGTATATTATCAGATATCCCTTTGATCCCGGGCCTAAGGCAACACAGCCCCCTTATGTTGAGGTCGATCTTGACTCCGGCCATGGATGCCCTGTAAAGCGAAGATATGATGTCCTGGTCCACGAGTCCGTTGGCCTTCATCGCTATGTAACCGCTCCCGCCCTTCTTCTTGTGCTCTATCTCCCGATCTATCTTCTCAATGAGACGGCTCTTGATGGACATCGGAGCCACAAGAAGGTGCCTGTAGTCTCTGGGGCCGTAATAGCCTGTAAGCGCGTTGAAAAGCTCACCCACATCCTCCCCTATCTCGCGATTTGCAGTGAAGAATGATGTGTCGCAATATTGCTTCGCCGTGCTCACATTGTAATTCCCAGAGCTCATATGAGTGTATCTGACCAGGCTTTCCCCCTCCAGCCTTACGACCTGCAGTATCTTGCAGTGCACCTTGAGCTCTATCGGCCCAAAGACGACGTGAACGCCTATCTTCTCAAGGTCCTTGGCCCATTTTATATTCCTGTTCTCATCGAACTTCGCCCTTAGCTCCATGAGCACAGAGACGGTCTTACCGCTCTCCCTGGCTCTTTTCAGAGCAGTGATTATGGACGAATCGTTGCCGATCCTGTAGAGGCAGATCTTTATACTCTGTACCTTCGGGTCCTCCGCCGCTTCTTTCACCAACCTCACAACGGTGGCAAACGACTCATAAGGGTGGAACAAGAGCCAGTCCCTCTCTTTTATAGAATCGAAGATGTTGCAATCCTCCGTCAGCTCCGCCGGAGTGTATGGTACGAAGGACTCCTCATGAAGCTTCGGTATGTTCAGATTGGCGATCTGCCAGAGGTCCGACAGAGCTATCGCGTTCCTGGCAGTATGGATCTGGCTAGGAGACAAGGACAGGTTCTTGCCGAATATGCTGACCAGCGCCTTTGGTGTGGTTCCATCAACAGTCATCCTTACGGGAAACCCTGTATCCCTGTCGTCAAGGCTGTCCTCCACTGCCTCCATGAGATCGCAGGCCTCATCTATTGTGACCTTGACGTCAGCATTCCTCGTAACCCTGAATGTATGCGTGCTCCTTACCTTGAAACCTGGGAACAGCAGGTTGACGGAATCCTTCACCATGTCTTCCAGGAAGATGAAGTCCATACCTGGGCTGTCAGACGGTACCTCCACGAAACGCCCTATTATCCCGACGGGGATCTTCACCCTCGCATAGTTCAGCTCCCCGTTCCTCTCCATCTCCACCGCAAGATTCAGTGAGTTGTTCGATATGAATGGGAATGGGTGGGAGACATCAAGTGCCAGAGGAGTCAGGAGAGGATGCACCCTCTCTTTATAGAATCCGGAAACCCACTTCCTCTGATCGGGGGTAAGGTCCTTTATGTCCTTTATCCGGATGCCCTCTGCCGACAAATCCTTCCTTATTCGCTTCCAACAGGACTCGTAATTCTTAGTGAGATCTCCGACTATACTCAGTACCTTATTCAGAACTGTGGACGGGTCCGCCTGATCGGGGCCTAGGATGGCCGCCGTAGAGTTGGACTGCATCAGCAGCCCGTATATGCGTATCATGAAGAACTCGTCCAGGTTATTATGGCATATGGCGAGGAACTTCACCCGTTCAAGTAAAGGGACGGATCTGTCCTGAGCCTCTTCCAGGCACCTCTTGTTGAACTCCAGCCAGGATATCTCCCTGCTTATGTATAGAGCCGGATCGCTGAGGTTCGGTTCAGGCATTCTTTCCCCATTCGGATATCTCAATCCGCAATAGATAACTTTGCTCAATCATCCAAGCGCACAGATACGGAGTGTCCGTGGGCTGTAAGGCCTTCCGCTGAGGCTATCGTCTCTATAGTATCCGCTAATTCCTCAAGACCTTCCCGGGTCAGCATCTGCACGGTTGACGTCTTCATGAAATGTGCCACATTGAGCCCGGAACATGTCTTCGCATGCCCCGCGGTAGGAAGGACATGATTTGTGCCCGAAGCATAGTCGCCCGCCGCGACCGGTGTGTATGGACCTATGAATATCGAACCTGCATTCCTTACCATGGACAGCACCGAGAAGGCATCCGCCGTCTGTATCGACAGGTGCTCTGGGGCCATCTCGTTCATTATGGCCGCCGCATGCTCTACGGTATCTGTGATTATGTAACCGGAGTTCTTCATGGCCTCCGTTATGATCTTCTTCCTGTCCTCTTTCATGACGGCGGCCTCTATCTCCTTGCCCACGGCCTCGGCCAATCCCGGGCTGTTGGTCACCAGTATAGCTGCCGACGAGGGATCATGCTCCGCCTGGGCTATGATATCCGCGGCCACGAACCTCGGGTCCGCTGTCCCGTCAGCGATTATGCCTATCTCGCTGGGTCCCGCAGGGAAATCGATCTCCACGACATTCCTGAGAAGGGTCTTGGCAGCGGTCACGTAAACATTCCCGGGCCCCACGATCTTTTGCACCGGCTCTATGCTCTCTGTCCCCAGGGCCATAGCGGCCACTGCCTGGGTGCCCCCTAATTTGTATATCTCATCTGCCCCGGCGATGTCCATGGCCACAAGAGTCAGCGGACTGACCGGGGGAGGTGTGCAGCATATCACCTCATCAACGCCCGCAACCTTGGCGGGTATAACGCTCATAAGGGCGGTAGATGGATAAGATGCCCTACCTCCTGGCACATAGCAACCAACTCTTTCCAGGGGGACGCTTTTTACTCCCAGAGTCACTCCCGGGGAAATCTCGGTCAGCCACAGATCCCTGGGCCTCTGCATTATGTGAAAGTCCTCTATGCTTGCGGCAGCATTCTCCAATTCCTCCACCAATTCAGGGGAGACTCTGTCGTACGCCTCGTCTATCTCATCCCGGGTCACCCTGAAGGACTTCAGGTCTGCCTTGTCAAACTTGGCTGTCAGCTCCCGGAGGGCCTTGTCGCCCCCTTTCCTGACCTGATCGATTATCGCCAGAACGCTCTCTGAAACATCATCGGTCTTAGAAACACGATTCTTCTGCCAGAATCCTTCGTCCATCTGCTGCCACATACTGCTTCGATGGCATAACTATGATTTAAGCATTCCATCAAGGCGCGGGCGCGGTCGATATTATATAGAGACGAGGCAATCGGAGAATAAGGGATAGAATGAAGCGTGTGGCATTGTCTTTCTCTGCGGCCGCCTCGGTCTTGAGCGTTCTCTTCATAGGGACACCGGCAGCAGCATTCACCGGATCCGAGTACTCTTTCCCCAACTACTCCATAACTGACTTCCTGAACGATGCTGTTTCCGTCTTCTCGGAGCTCGCCGGCATGAGGGTAGAAACTTGGACCGGCTTCGGGAAATTCGTTCTGGAGAGCACTTTCATAGGC
>DAXF01000048.1 GCA_002506255.1 Methanomassiliicoccaceae archaeon UBA367 | reverse complement strand
GCAGTGAACGTTCTCGCCCCTGCAGAGGACGATGCCGTACAGAGCGTCAGTGCACTGTGCTCCGACTCCACGCAGACGAAGTTTGTGTTGACCTCTCCGTCAGCGACATAGTCGGAGAATCTCTCCACTATGATGGTCTGAGGCGTTATAGGGTATGCTGCGCACACATCTGGATCGATCTGCTTCCATGCCAGCGCTATTGCGCTGTCTCCGTTTATCGCTAAATCTGCCATGATCACTCCTCCACCATGGTTATGGCCTTCTTGGGACACGCCTTGGCGCATATCCCGCATCCCTTGCAATGGGTCATCTTGAATCCTGTCATCTTATTGTCCTTGACTATCACGGCGCTGTCCGGGCAGTAGATCCAACAGGACATGCAGTCTATGCAAAGCTCCTGGTCCACCACGGGCCTGAATGATCTCCAGTCCCCCGTCTCCACCTCTTCGGACTTCCCGGGCACTATGGCACGGCCGCCTATGGGCATCTTCTTATGGCTGGTCATATCAGCGCACCTCCTCATACGCCCTCTTCAGAGCAGAAAGGTTCTTCACTATCAGCTTCTCGGACAGCTTGCCCGTGAACTTCGCGGCCACAGCATCCTCCAGCTTCGAATAGGCTACAATAGGGGCCACCTTCACCAGGGCGCCCAGAATGGCCGTGTTGGCCATAGGCCTTCCGAGCTCCTCTATGGAGATCTTCGTCGCGTCTATCGTATAGCACTTCTCCTCGGTCTTGAGGGCGCTCTTGATCTCCTCGGGAGAACCATGGGTATTCACCAGCACGATTCCTCCCTTCTTCAGTCCGCCTGTTATGTCTACTTTCCCCACCAACGTACCGTCCAGAACGACCACTATGTCCGGCTCATACACCTGGCTGTGAATCCTTATTGGATTATCGGAGATCCTGGTGAATGCTCTTATGGGGGCACCCATCCTCTCGGGCCCGAACTCCGGGAAGGCCTTGACGTACTTGCCCTCCCTGATAGCGGTCTCGGCCAGTATCTCATTGGCGGTAACAACGCCCTGTCCGCCTCTTCCGTGCCAACATATTTCTAAATCCATGTTAGTGACCAAAGGGGTTAGTATACTCTTAGTTCTTAAAATGTACTGATATTTTTGGACGTATTCTTGGTTTCGTTATCAAAATCCGCATTAATTCACGTGATTCGTAGCAAAAATACGATTATCGTGAAAACTCATGCTTATTCAATGATTCAACAGGCGTTACATACTTCCGGGCATCATCTCATACATGTTAAGTGGAAAACCCTATTATAGAGCAGGTGTCTTTAAGCGGTACTCAGATGCACCAAGCATCTAACCGGTCCTTCGACCAGCAAGGGATACGATGACGACAAAGAGAATTGTGGACGTTAATGAGCTGCGTGTTACAGACATCCCGACAGTCGGCGGAAAGGGAGCCAATCTTGGCGAGCTGACAATGGCCGGATTCCCGGTTCCTAATGCGTTCCTCCTCACCACCGCCTCCTATGATCATTTCGTAGAGAACGGGAAACTTACGGAGGCGATAAGGGATGAGCTCGCGAAGATAGACAAAGCCTCCGACGATACCCTCGTGGAAGCGTCCTCCCGGATAAGAGAGGCTTTCGAGAAATGCGAGATACCGAAGGACCTTGAGAAAGAGATAGTAGCCAGCTACAAGAGGCTGTTCGAAGGCGACAAACCCAGTTTCGTGGCCGTCAGATCCTCTGCGACAGCTGAGGACCTCCCGGACGCCAGCTTTGCTGGCCAGCAGGAGACCTTCCTTAACGTGATCGGAGAGAAGGATCTATTCGACAAGGTCAGGAAGTGCTGGTCCTCACTTTTCACCGCGAGAGCCATCTCCTACCGCGAGAGACAGGGGTTCGCCCACGAGGACGTGAAACTTGCCGTCGTAGTGCAGAAAATGGTTAACTCCGACGTCTCCGGTATAATGTTCACCGTGGACCCGAGCAGCGGCTCCAAAGAAATAATCGTCGAGGCCGGCTACGGTCTCGGAGAAGCCATCGTGGGAGGCGAGGTTACCCCTGACACATATAAAGTGGACAGGTCCACCATGGAGATCAAGCAGAAGAGACTGTCCGTTCAGAAATGGAAATACACCCGGGGGACGGACGGCAGCACCGTCAAAGTTGATATTAAGCCGGAGCTGGAGAACGCCCAGAAGATCTCTGACCGCAGGATCATAGAGGTGGCCGAGATCGGCCGCCAGATAGAGATTCACTACGAGAAGCCCATGGACATAGAGTGGTGTGTCGAGAAGGACAAAGTATACATCGTTCAGGCCAGGCCCATCACAGCCATAGGCGGCGGGAACGGAGAGAAGATCGACGCCGGCAATGAGGTGATCGTCACGGGCCTCGGAGCGAGCCCGGGGATCGCGTCCGGACGCGTCGTGATATATGATGATTCGATGAGCCTCGACATAGTGAAGGAGGGTGATATCCTCGTTACTTCCATGACCATGCCCGACATGGTACCCGCGATGAACAGAGCTGCGGGCATCGTCACCGACGAGGGAGGCATGACCTGCCACGCCGCCATCATATCCAGAGAGCTGGAGACGCCTTGCGTTGTAGGCACTGTCAGCGCTACCTCCCTTCTCACGGACGGGATGGTGATCACTGTGGACGGCACCACCGGCACCGTGTACAGAGGGAACGCCATCGCAACGAGCAAACCAGAGGTCGCGGCAGCCGTTACCGTGGCATCGGAGTTCGTACCGATAACAGGCACCAAGGTCATGGTCAATATGAGCATGCCCGCCAAAGCTGAGAGGTCCGCCGCACTGCCCTGCGACGGAGTGGGTCTGATGAGATCCGAATTCCTGTTCACCAATTACGTAGGCGAGCATCCCGTTTCCCTCATAGCGGACGGGAGAAAGGAGGAGCTCATAGAGAAGCTGACCGAGGGGATATCCAAGGTCTGCAGGGTATTCTATCCCAGAAAGGTCATCCTCAGAACATCCGATTTCAAGACGAATGAGTACCGCGACATGAAAGGAGGTGCTGATTTCGAACCCCTGGAATCCAACCCGATGATAGGGTGGAGGGGTTGCTCCAGATACGTGTCCCCCGATTACAGGGAGGCATTCATGTGCGAGCTCGCGGCCATAAAGAAGGTCAGAGAGGAGATGGGACTCAGGAACCTGAACATCATGCTCCCCTTCGTCAGGACCGTGGACGAGGTCAGGGAGATAACCGCCATGATGGAGAGCATAGGCCTGAAGAGGAACAGGGACTTCAGCCTGTACCTGATGGCGGAGATACCCGCCAACATCCTGATGGCAGAGGAATTCTCCGAATACTGCGACGGATTCTCCATAGGGTCCAACGACCTGACCCAGCTTGTAATGGGCGCGGACAGGGACTCGGACATACTTGGCCGCATGGGCTACTTCGATGAGAGGAATGAGGCCGTGAAGAGGGCCATAAGCATGCTCATAAAGACCGCTCACGCAAAAGGCAAGAGCGTAGGCATCTGCGGACAGGGACCCTCCGTCTATCCTGAGTTCGCCGAATTCCTGGTGGAGGAGGGCATAGACTACATATCCCTCAACCCGGACACATTCGTTAAGACGAAGAGCGTCATAGCCTCCGCCGAGAAGAGGATAATGCTGAGGAAAATGAGAGAGCTTAGCGGTAACTGAATCAGTTCCCGCCCTGGAGCCTCTTGGTGAGCTTGAGGATCTCCTCTTCCGTGAGGACCATGGTAGCCGCTTTCATCAGCGGGTGCTTGGATCCCTCGATGATATTCACATCGTCCAGGGATCTGAGGCCCCACCTCTCTGCCGTCTTCTCCAGCCCGAATCTGACATCCAGGTCGCTGGGCTCCAGGACAATGGCCTTGAAGCTCGTGGTACCCATCATCTTGGCCGCCAGTACCCGGTGGTGCCCGTCCACGATGAGATAGCCGTTCCTCCGGGCGATCACTATAAGCGGCTCGTTGAGCCCCCTCTTGATCTCGTACTGCCTGCCCACCAGCTCATCCCTGTAGACCTCCTTTTGAGTAGGTATGACCATGTCTATAGGCACCTCTTTGTAGATCACTCGCATGCGGACGTTGTTCTGTCGTTCCAGGAATGTCTTCACACTCATGACCTTGGAAGGCCTCGCCTTCTCGATCTGGGATCTTACAACATCGATGTTCGAGATTATGCCTACGAGCTTCTTGTTGTCATCCACCACAGGCAGATTCCTCAGGCCATACCTGAACAGAAGCCTGGTCGCATCATCCATGGACATGGACGGCATAGCGGTTATGGTGCCCTGCCGCATGATGTCTCTCATCTCCGCATCCGGATTATCCATGTGGCGCAGGAGTTCCTTAGCGGTTATGAACCCCAACAGATATCCTCTGTCTGTTATCGGGAATCCGTGAAAATCGGATTCAGTGATCTTCTTGGCGACCTCTTTGACAGTCATGCCCGGGCTAACGGATTTCACGTCACGGATCATGTAATCGGCCACAGTGGGATTCGTCATCATGACCCGAACCCACTAACAACATGATAAACCTCGCCTTGCCGCAGACTATTTTTTTCCTGCCGCCAGTTCGTTTCGATAACGGTTAAATACTGCCTGTCTATACTCATGATGCCTGCCCTGGTAGTGTAGCGGCC
>DAXF01000001.1 GCA_002506255.1 Methanomassiliicoccaceae archaeon UBA367 | reverse complement strand
GGTGAGCCGAAGAGGCTGGAAAAACCTTGACATCATTCTCGTATCAGGGGACACATATTACGACAGCCCGTATAACGGCACGGCAATAATCGGTCACTGGCTCATCGATAATGGATTCAAGGTCGGCATCATCGCCCAACCCCGGACAGATTCCGGCGAGGATATAACGCGCCTCGGCTCCCCCGAACTGTTCTGGGGCGTCAGCTCCGGAGCCGTGGACTCCATGGTCGCGAATTACACGGCAACGAAGAAATTCAGGAAAGAGGACGACTTCACTCCCGGCGGAGTTAATGACAGACGACCGGACAGGGCCGTGATAGCCTATTCCAATCTCATCAAGAGATTCTCCAAGGGGAAACCCATCGTTTTGGGCGGCGTGGAGGCCAGCCTGAGACGGCTTGCGCATTACGATTTCTGGTCTGATTCAATACGGAGGTCGGTGCTCTTCGATTCCAAGGCCGACGTGATAACGTACGGCATGGGCGAACGCTCGAATCTGCTGCTGGCACAGCATATGAGGGACGGAAGGGATTGGAAGGATGTCAAAGGGATATGCCGCATATCCAAAGAGGTGCCGGAAGGATATGAGGTTCTGCCGTCCTACGAGGAATGCGCCGCATCCGATGATAAGTTCACGGAGGCATTCTGGAAGTTCTACCGCAACAACGATCCCGTCACAGCGATCGGGCTGGCCCAGGGCCACGGCGACAGATATCTGATACAGAATCCCCCGCAGCCCCCCCTCGACCGGGATATGCTCGACCGGGTGTACGAAATGGATTTCGAGAACGCCGTTCACCCGTACTACGCGAAGCAGGGCCACGTCAGAGCCGTCGATACCGTGAAGAATTCTATCACCACGCACAGAGGGTGCTACGGCGAATGCAACTTCTGCTCCATCGCCGTGATGCAGGGCAGGAATGTCATCAGCAGAAGCAGGGAGTCCATACTCAGGGAGGCGGAGCTCATAGCCTCGGCAAAGGGCTTTGACGGGGTCATACGTGACGTTGGCGGCCCTACCGCCAACATGTACGGGTTCGATTGCCCAAAGAAGGCGAAGGTGGGAGCATGCCCCGACAAACGCTGCATCTATCCGGAGATATGCAGATGGATACCCGTGGACCACAAACCCCAGATCGATCTCCTGAATGAGATAAAGAGCATAGACGGAGTGAGGAAGGTATTCGTCGCCTCCGGGATACGCCACGATCTCGTCATCGCAGACAAGAAGCACGGAGATGAGTATCTGGAGTGCCTTTGCAGGGATCACGTGTCCGGTCAGATGAAGATCGCACCGGAGCACGTTTCCCCCTTCGTCCTGGACATGATGGGGAAACCCGGGCCCAAAGACCTGCTGGAGTTCAAGAAGCGCTTCGACGGTATCAACAAGAAGCTAGGGAAGGAGCAGTTCTTGACGTACTATATGATGGCCGCCCACCCTGGATGCGGCGAGAGGCAGATGGACGAGCTCTCGGAATTCTGCAGGCGCGAGCTCAAGACTAGCCCGGAGCAGATACAAGTCTTCACCCCGTCGCCGTCCACCGTATCGACGCTGATGTACCGTACAGGCAAAAATTGGTTGGGCGGGGAGTTTATTAAATCCGAACGTTCTATGCAGAAAAGGAAGAAGCAGAAGGACGCTGTCCTTAAGACTCACAAGAGGTAGATCCATGGAACACGGGGATGTCAACGCACTGAAGGAGATGGCCGACACGGGAGACAATTATGCGATGGCACAGCTCGGGATACTGTATCTCACGGGAAACCGCGTGGAGCAGGATTACGAGAAGGCCTTCCTTTTGCTGCAGGATGCCTCATTATCATCCAACGGTGAAGCGATGCTGCATCTGGGCAGCATGTACGAGAACGGCTACTTCGTGGAGAAGGACCTCTGGACCGCCATGAGCCTCTACAAGAAGGCGTACACGCTCATCATCCCCGGTGCCAGGAAGGCTCTGGGGAACATATACGATGCGATAGCCGACAGCCTGATGCTGACCGAAGGGAGGCTGTTCGTGAGCCCGACCTTCGATATGACCGCCTGCTGCGAGAAGCTGAGGGACGGCGTGAGGATGGGGAGGATCGTATTGTTGGAGGATGCTTTCGGAGTGGGCCTCTTCCAGTCATCCCTGACCCAGGATTCGCCTCTCTGCGAATGCCCCTTCTGCGGTGCAAAGGTAGAGGTGCTGGAATGCGACTAGGGATAGTTGCCTGCGATATACTGAAGAACGAGATAGAGCACCTGACCAAGGACGACCCCGACTTCGTCAGAAGGGAGTATCTGGAATTCGCCCTCCACGTCTATCCGGAGGATATGAGGATCAAGATCGAGGACACCGTCAATTCCCTTAAAGGAGAGGTGGACGCCGTCTTCGTCGGATATGCTGTATGCAGCTCCCTCCAGGGCCTCACCAGAACCCTGGAAGTGCCGGCGGTCATGCTGGAAGGAGCGGACTGCATAGATGCGCTCCTGGGCTCCCAGGAGTACACCGAGGAGAAGAGGATCTGCACCGGGACCTGGTTCTCATCCCCCGGATGGGCGGAGCAGGGAGTTGAAGGGATAATCAAAGAACTTCATCTGGACTCTGTGGAAGGATATGATCCGAAGTTCTTCGTGGACATGCTTTTCGAATCGTATGAGAGATGCCTCTTCGTGGACAGCGGCGTCGGGAGAACAGAGCACTACAAGAAGAAATCAGAAGAGGTTGCCGAATACCTCGGCCTGAGACATGAGTGCAGGACCTGCGGGCTCTCGAAACTGGAAGAGGCCATAAGCAAAGTGAAGGAGCTGGGCGCTTCCCTGGCGTCATAACGCCAGCGGTTTGTAATATCCTCAAAATCAGCCTAAAATAAAGCAGGTTCCGATAATTGAGCCGATGTTGAAAAGGGCCCTCCATACGTTATGTAAAAATTTCTGAATGACCTTTGAAATCGAACAAACAAATTATAGTCACCTTACCAATCACTGTCTGATGTTCGCCGATGCCGTCGAGAAAGCGATGAAATTCACAAGACCTGTGATCATCTCCTACAGAACTCTGGACGGCACGGTGGTCTCCAGCTGCGCCTCCTTCGTGATGCTCAACCGCGAAGGTTGGATGGTCACCGCCGGGCACGTTTTCGATTCAATGACCCGTCTGAACGACGATTCGGAGAAGATACGACAGGCAAACGCATCTAACGCAGACGGGACCGAACATGTCAAGATGGATCCGAAATGGGTGACCAACCAATCATTTTGGTGGGGCTGGGACGGCGTGATCATCAAAAACGTGTACATTAACCGAGAGATAGATGTGGCCATAGGAAAGCTGGAACCATTCAATCCAGACTGGATCTTGGAGTACCCTGTGATGAAGGACCCGGATACCATGCGCCCCGGAACGAGCCTGTGCCGCATAGGATTCCCGTTCACGAAGAGCACAACGGATTTCAGCGAGAAGACCCAAACCTTCCATATACGCGAGGGAGTGTTGCCGATGCCGTTCTTCCCCAACGACTGCATTCACACCAGAAATATCTACATGGGAAGAAGCTCCGATGGATATGACATGTCCTATATCGAAACGTCCACTCCCGGCATGAGAGGACAGTCCGGAGGGCCAATATTCGATCGTTCCTGCAAGATCGCAGGGATACAGGTCAAAACGGCTCACTTACCTTTGGGATTCCATCCTACGATAAAGAAGCCAAACGGTGAGATTGTTGTTGAGAATCAGTTCATCAACGTCGGCCTGGGTGTTCACGTGAGAACGCTGACGGAGATGCTTGATTCGCTGGGCATCAAATATACGTCAGAATCTAAAGACAGAGGGTTTAGAGTGAATGACTGAATCCTCAGGTGCGGAATAATGCGCTTTCGACTTTATCCGCGCATGCGGCAACATCCTTTTTGATATCTTTGCTCCAGAATCGGATCACAATGTATCCCAGACCATCAAGCAATGAATTGACCTCCTCATCTCTGGCTATATTGCGTTCAATCTTCGGGATCCAAAAATCCCTGTTCGATTTTATACGGTCTTTCTGCTTCTCCCAATCATACCCGTGCCAGAATTCGGAATCACAGAAAACTGCAACCCTTTTGCCTTTGAAAACGATGTCGGGACATCCTGGCAGTTCTCTGCGGTTCTTTTGATACCTCAGCCCCCTTCTCCATAATTCATTACGAAGCATAATCTCGATCTTCGTGTCTCTGGAACGTATGGCCTGCATGTTCCTTCTGCGCTGTTCTGGTGTGTGAGTGTCCATGATCCGAGATGAAATATCGCAGAAAGATATTGAATATTTAATAGAACCTAGTAGGGTTTAATAAAGTATATCCGATTGGGATTATCAGCTGAAAAGGAAGGCGAAATGAAAAACAATAACAGAACGGTTTACAAATCAATTGATCTGTTCGCCGGAATAGGCGGTATACGCATGGGCTTCGAACGCGCGTTCGGAGACAGAATAGAGACTAATTTCGTCTCAGAATGGGATGGATATGCTCAGAAGACGTATGTTGCCAATTTTCATGATGATTTCGAGATTGCGGGAGACATAACCAAGATAGATGCAAAGAACATTCCCGCGTTCAACATATGCCTTGCAGGATTCCCTTGCCAGGCCTTTTCAATCGCAGGAAACAAACAGGGTTTCAAGGATGATTACAAAGGAAGATGCCGGGGAACTCTTTTCTTCGATGTTGCCAGAATCTGCGAGGAACACAGGCCCGAGATCATCTTCTGCGAGAATGTCAAAGGCCTTACTATCCACAACAAAGGAAACACACTCCGGGTCATAACTGAAACACTGGGGGAGCTGGGATATAATGTGTATTCGGAAGTGCTGAACAGCAAGGACTTTGGCGTCCCCCAGAACCGCGAAAGAATCTACATTGTCGCTTTCAGGAAGGACATAGACAGCTCCGGATTCACCTTCCCCCGGGGCAAAGATACCGGAGTTCGCATACGCGATATCATGGAAAAAGAGGTCCCTTCCGTCAAATATTATCTTAGTGACAAATATTTGGATGGTCTTGAAAAACACAGGGCTAGACATGAATCCAAAGGCCACGGTTTCGGATACGTCATCAGAGACCTCAATGATACGGCCGGAGCCATTGTATGCGGCGGAATGGGCCGGGAGAGAAATCTCCTGATTGACAACCGCCTGACCGACCGGACTCCTGTCACAAACATAAAAGGTAAGGTTAATGAGCGCGGGGTAAGGAGGATGACTCCAAGAGAATGGGCAAGGCTTCAGGGATACCCAGATTCATACCAACTGCCATTGGCCGACACTCATAACTATAAACAGCTCGGAAACAGTGTTACCGTTACTGTAATAGAAGCTATTGCAAAACAAATCAGAATCGTCCTTGACGGCAAGTGTCAGCCAGCATCATCGGAGACAGAAAAATGGGAAAACACAGCGGCAACAGAGGCGAATGGTCAGAGCTGTACGTACTGATTAAAATACTCGCGGACGGACGTTTATACGGTGCAGATAAGCACGGAAAACGTACGGACGACATCTATTATGATGTAAATAAGGTAATCAGAAAAGAAAACAACGTTGAAATTGAGTATGTGATATCCGAAGACAAAGAGTATATCGAAGTCATCATTGCTGGAGAAAAGAAGGCCACAATAGAAGCCGACAGGATAGTCGAGGAATCTGAACACCTTTTCGATGCCATTACTCAGAGCTCAAGCAGAACATTCTCGGTTGCCCGGACAGAGCTCCTGATGGATGAGTTGTACTGCACGAAGCTCAAATCCCCTTCTTCCGATAAATCAGATATCAGGATACAGATACATGATCACCGTACCGGTCTGGAACCTACTCTAGGATTCAGTATAAAATCCGCTTTGGGCAGCTTACCTACGCTTGTCAATTCTAGCGGGTCGACCAATGTTATCTTCGATCTCATCGGAAACATGACCTCTGAAATTGCAGAGGTTGTTAATTTTTCTGAGAAAGAAGGAGATTGGGGCAAAAAGCGCATAACACTGAGCGAAAGATACCAAAATCTTTATTCTAACGGCATCGAACTTAAGTACACCGGAACACAAAATTCCGTTTTTGAAGATAATCTGAGGATGATAGACTCCTCACTTCCCGAGATTCTGGCAGAAATGCTCAAACTTCATTATGTTGAGGGAATAAGCGACATAAGCGAACAGATCAAAATTCTTTCAAAAAAGAATCCCTTGGAGTACAGAAAACCTGACGAATATCCATATTATGAGTTCAAAATAAAGAAACTGCTCGTATCATATGCTTTGGGTATGCGTTCATCTGCTCCCTGGAAAGGGGATGAGCAGGCAAGCGGAGGATACATTATTGTGAAAGAAGACGGAGACGTACTTTGTTATCATCTTTACAACAGGAATGATTTCGAAGATTATTTAGTCCAGCATACAAAGTTGGATACTCCCTCTACGACAAGACATGAGTACTCTAACATTTACAAAACTCTTAATGAAAAATATAGATTGAAATTGAATCTACAGATACGATTCAAATGATCCTATAGATTCGAAATTACGAATATACTTCACCAACAAATCATATTCTGCATATGAGCAACTGAACAAATGCAGACAAATGTTATGTTGAATGCAAAGAGAAGGATAAAATTAAGAATTACAATGAACAAAAATCATCTTCATTCTTATTTCTGAGGACTCAATATTAGCAGAATTAACTTGTTTTTTAAAACTGTATAACAAAATAAACAAAACCGCCTGTTGGTGTATTGAACTTTGTATATGGCCACATATCAGCAAATGAATTAAGTCTCCTCGCTAATACCAGTATTATGCCGTTCGCACTGGATGGAAAGATATTCGACGGCCCTCTGTACTTGGGCAAGGACAAGCTGCCGACCTCGGCGGGAATAGCCCTTGTCTGCACAGAGGCCGGAGAGGGTGTCAAGATAATGAGCGTTCTTTGCGGGGACAATCTCGAATCTGTTATAACCGAAAGCCCGAAGAACGACTGCTGGAAGAAGCACGCATACCACGGAAGAGTGGATATTTACGTATATACGAAGGATTCCACGGCCAAGGAAAGGGAAGAGTACTGCAAAAAGGTCCTTGACCGTGACAGGAAATGGATGTTCTGCGAAGACGCACCGAAGATCGAGGATGATTTCTAGAACAGAGACAGCATCACGATCATCAGCCCCGTGGTAACTGCGGCCATTGGTATGCCTATGGCCATAAGCCTTATCAGATCGATCTCCACTCCGTAGCGCTCCGCCGATTCCGCAACGATGACGTTGGCTGCGGAGCCCAGGAACGTGGCATTGCCTCCCAGTGTCGATGCTCCCGCGAGCACGTACCACAGGATCTCTGGGTCCGGAGGCATGAGATTCGACAGCAGCATCACTGCCGGCACATTACTAACCAGGTTGCTCAAAACCAGAGAGAACAACGACAGCGACAGTATCGTAGGCGTCTCCCCCGGTCCGAAGCCCGGGAACAGAGCGGAGATCTCACCCAGAAGACCGGAGACGGATACTCCCTCCATAACTACGAACAATCCTATGAAGAAGGCGATTATGGACCAATCCACCCTCTTAACAACCCAGGGTCCCTGGGTGCGGTCCTTCGATAGGACGACAAGGACTGCAATGGCCGCTGCGCATACCGCCGGAACGTAAAGGGGGACCCCCACGAAACTGGATATGATGAACCCGGCGAACATGGCCACCATCACGAATATCATGAAGCGCAGCCTCATGATGTCTATCTCCGCCGGTTCTTCCTTATGCACTTTGGTCTCCACCTCCGCCTCTATGCGCTTCCTGAATGCCGCGTATACGATTAGATATGCCACAGGCATGCACACTAATGCAACTGGAGCGAGATGGAGAGAGAAGTCAATGAAACCCAGGCCTGCGAATGAGACGATATACGCATTCTGAGGATTCCCTATAGCCGTAGCAACGCTGCCGATGTTGGCGGACATGAGCATCCCGACGATGTAGGGTATCGGGTCCGCCTTGATCTTGGCACAAGTCCTTATGACGATGGGTGTGAACAGCAGGACCACAGCATCATTCAGGACCAGGGCGGCCAGAAGAGCCGATATGCCCATTATCCCTGCCAGCATCGCCTTCCGCGTCCTGAACCTATCCACCAGTATCTTGGAGATCACTTCGAACAGACCGCAGTACTCCAAACCGACGACAAGGACCATCATGCCTATGAGCAGGAACAGCACGTCGAAGTCAATGGAGCGCCACGCTTCTGTTACAGTCACCACGCCCAAGAGAATCATGAGCGTCAGACCGATGAGGGCGGCAACACCTCTGCCTATGCGCAGTTT
>DAXF01000015.1:1853-7955 GCA_002506255.1 Methanomassiliicoccaceae archaeon UBA367 | reverse complement strand
TGCCTCATCTTCCTGACCGCAGGGGCCCTCACTATCCTCTCCCAGCCGTTTCCGAGCCTTATGTCCGTATATCGTACCAGGGCCTTCTGCTTAACGCTCATGAACGCATAGGGTATTCCGATTATCACGGCCATCTCCAGCTCCCTGTCGGGGAAGTCTATGCCCTCGCTGACCCTTCCTCCGGAAACCGCGAAGAGCACGGCCCCCTCAGCGGACCTGAACCTTCCTATCTCGTCAGTGAGATCGGATTGGTCCATCCCCCTCACCTCCATGAACGTTGGCCTGTCGATAAGCTCCGCAAGACCCGAGGACAGCAGTTCGTCCATTATCCTGTACGACGGGAAGAATACGGCGGTGTTCCTGTCCACGGACCTTACGAGTGAGACTATGCGGTACATCATCCTGTCCCTGTTCTCCCGGTCTTCGAACTCCCCGAACTTCGTGGTAACATCCTCAGCGTAAACGGTCATTAGATTCCCGGGATCGAAGGGAGATTCGAACATCTGGATCCTTGCTCTTCTCAGATCCAGCTCTGAGACGTACTCATCCAGCGGGCCCATGGTTCCTGACATATGGACGGAGGAATGACATGTCCTGAAGGGCTCTGCGGCCGGTGCCGGGTCCATGCAGTACGCCTCAAAAGAGGGATTGTCACCTCCGTTCACGAGCTTCACATATATCTCGTCCTCACACCGGCCCCAGAACTGCAGAAACCTCCCCAGGGAGCCCATGTACGATCTCGGAAGCTTCCTGCGGGCCTTCTTGCTCTCTGTTACCACCTCGCCCATCTCCACCAGGGATTTATAGGCCCGGTCCAGAGATGCCGAGGTCACCCCCAGCTTCCCCATGAGCGCATCCTGCAGATAATAAGGCGGGAGCATAGCATCCTCATCCACAACGAATTCCTCTACTGCCTCCGCCAAAGCGGAGCCGATGGCTGCAGTGAGCATCGTTGCCCTGATCCCTTCGCACAACAGAGGGTCGTTCCATTCCCCCGCCTCTTTCTCCGCAAGACCCAGTGCCTTCATTGTGTACTCTGAGGTCATGACCTCCCGCAGATAATCCGGAAGATTATGGGCCTCGTCCACTATCACCGTGACGTCAGAAAGGGCAAAATTCCCCCAATCCTCCAGACGCCTCCTGATGTCCGGTATCGCGAAGAAGGAGTAGGGGACCGCGATCACGTCAGCATATGTAAGGGCGGCTTTCGCCGTTTCATAGGGGCATATGCCCCGATCTGCACAGTATTCCTGCAGCTCCTCCGGCTCAGGCATGGTCTTTCTCATGTGATCTATAACATCATCTATGCCATCCTGGCACATTCTGTCGAAGAACTTGCAGCCCCTTTCCCCGCACTCCTCCTTCTTCATGGCAGAGCAATACTTGGAGAGCTCTTCAGAGGAACCGGACGAAAGCTCTGGGTCTCCTGAAATAGACGGGCACGTGGATGGTGTACGGCCCTGCATGGCAACTCCGAACACATGCATCCGCTTTGAGATGGCCCTGAGCTCGGAAATGACCTGACTCTGCTGGGACTTGGTCCTTGTGAGGAACAGCACCTTCCTGCCGGCTTCCATCGCCTCGGATAGGGCGCCGGACAGGGAGCACACCGTCTTACCCGTCCCTGTGGGTGATTCCATGACGGCTGTGCTGCCGTTGGATACGGAGGCCTTCACGAACTCCACGATATCGCGCTGATGACAGCGGTACCTGTAGGGGAAGACGTCCATAGGGACGTCTTTGCTTCCAAGTATAAAAAGGATGAAGGGGAGGTGGCCGAAGACGGCCCGGGATCACTGTTCGCTTCCGCGACTCCAGATGTCATCGGGGAGATCGTCGTAGACCGACATGTTCTCCGTCTCCTTCTCCACGCTCTTGGTTCTGTTCTCAGCGAGCTCATCGATCTTATCGCGTCTGAAGAGCCAGTAGTGTATCCTCCACTCTCTTCCATCGTAGAGGGTGGTCTCCTCTCTCTCGGTGGTGAGTATGGCATTGTCCTCCAGCATGTAGAAGGCGTCCCTGTCCTCCGGCTCCAGTATGTTGTCGATTATCCTCTCGGAGTATCCGAAGAAATTGAGGACGTGAAGAGCCAGGTCGCTGGCCTCTTCCTCGTCGATCCCTCTGTTATTGGGACTGTTCTTTATCGCCTGGGTCAGTTCCTCTACTGTGATTATGCCTGTCATTTCCCACCTCAGAGTAGGCTTATGTATCTCGTTATGTTCGAGCCTATCTCGGAATCGATCTTGGACACTATTGCCGGCGGCACCTTACCGTCCACTGCCATTATCATGACCGCATCCCCGCTTGGGGACGATCTGCCGACGGTCATCTGTGCCACGTTTATGTTGGCGTCACCGAGTATCCTGCCCACGGACCCTATCACTCCGGGCCTGTCCGTGTAACGGGTGATTATCAGGTCGGAGGTCATGGCCATCTCGAAGGAGTATCCGTTGACCCCTACGAGCCTGGGTATTCCTGCGAACACCGTACCGCGGACCATGGTGGTCTCGCTGCCGGACGTTACCTTTACAGTTAGGGTCCCGTCGTATATAGTGTTGTCATCCCCTTTGGATTCCATGACGGATATGCCTTTTCCCTTGGCTATGCTCATGGCATTGATCATATTGGCCTTCTCGCCGATTATGTTCTGAAGCACACCGATGACCACGGATGTGGAGAGCCTGCGGATATCCAACTTGGAGGTCTCCCCGCACGCTATGATCTCCAGCTTGTCGATCGGTCTTGCACCGTTCACCTGATGGGCCACTATTCCCAGGTCCTCTGCCAGCGGAAGGTATGCTGCCGTTTCTGGATCGAGCTTTCCTTTGGGCGCGTTAACGGCGCTGTCGATCGTGTCCTCCTTGAGGAACCTGACCATGGAATGGGCTATCTCTACAGCGACCCTCTCCTGGGCCTCTTCGGTGCTCGCCCCCAAGTGGGGCGTTGTCACCAGGTTGTCCAGCTCCAGGAGGCACTTCTCAGATTCGCAAAGGGGCTCTTCCACCCATACGTCGACTGCTGCCGCAGCGATCCTCTTGGATTTGAGGGCTTCGTACAGCGCTTTCTCGTCGACGATCCCGCCGCGGGCAACGTTGACCAGCATGGCATTGGGCTTCATCATCTCGAACTGCTTCTTGCTTATCATGTTCCTGGTGTCCGGGAGCAGAGGTGTGTGGATGGTCATCACATCCGACTTCCTGAGGACCTCTTCCAGGTCCGTAAGGCGAACGCCGATGCTGTCCGCAACGTCCTTCGGCAGGAACGGATCGTAACCTATTATCTCCATGTTGAAATGCTTCAGGCGCTTGGCGACCTCCCCGCCTACGCGGCCTACGCCTATAATCCCAAGGGTCTTCCCGTTGAGCTCCTTGCCTACGAACTTGTTCCTCTCCCATTTACCCGCATGCATTGACGCATGGGCCCAGGGGATATTCCTGGCCGTTGACAATATGAGCGCGCAGGAGTGCTCGGCCGCCGATACTATGTTCGCGGCAGGGGTATTCATTACGAGTATCCCCTTCTCGGTGGCTGCGGGTATGTCCACATTGTCCACCCCAACACCGGCACGTCCCACCGCCTTGAGATTCTTCGCGGCATCCAGGATCTTCCTGGTCACTTTCGTGCCGCTTCTTATGACCAGACCGTCGTATTCTCCGATTATAGCGCAGAGCGCATCCTCCGACAGACCTGTTTTAACATCCGTTTTTATCCCCGCGTCGACGAGGATCTTGATCCCTTCATCGGACAGGGGATCCGAAACAAGAACCTTCATTTCATCTCCTCCATTATTCCTTTCATTGTGTCAAGCAGCTCCGCCAGCGTATCCGAGGTGACGTCACCCATATGCCCTATCCTGAATGTCGAGGACTTGACCTCCCCGTATCCGTTGGATATCTCGTAGCCTTTAGCCTTCAGGGCCTTGTGGAATGCATCGAAATCAAGTTCTCCGCGATTGAGCACACCTATGGTCTTGGACCTGCTGCCCTCCTCCGGGAAAAGACCGTTGAGATTCTCATCAGCCCATTTCTCAACCATGGAGGCCATCTTATCGTGCCTCCTGTACCTGGCGGTCATGCCCTCCGACAGCGCTCTGTCCAACTGATAGTCCAATCCGTACAGCAGAGATACCGGGGGCGTCGTCAGGGCGTAATTCTCGTCTGCGTTCTTCTTCAGCTTTTGGAAGTTGGTATAATAACCGTTATTCGGTATTTTCGCCGAGCGTTCTATTATCCTGTCGCTTATGAGCCCGATAGCCAGGCCGGGAGGTAGCGCAAGGGCCTTCTGTGTCCCGAAAACTATGGCATCAGCACCCATCTTATCCACTTTGAGATCTGCGGCGAAGGCAGACGTCACCGCATCGACTATGATCATCGCATCGGGGTTCTGCTTCCTCACCTCGTCTGCAATGGCCACACTGTCGCTCAGCACTCCTGTGGAGGATTCGTTGCTGACCCAATTGACGGATTCTATGTCTTCCTTGACCTTCCCCTCTATGTGGAACGGCCTCATGGCCCGACCCCAGGGGACCTTCACCGTGACGACCTCTTTGCCGTTGTATGTGGCGCAGTCGATCATTCGCTCCCCGAAGGAACCGCTCGTTATGCTCAGGCATTTCTTCGAGACGGCGTTCCTCACCGATCCTTCGATGAGCACTGTGGCGGAACCGCCCAGCAGGAACACGTTCATGTCCGTTCCCAGGGCCTTCCTTATCTTCTCGACGATGTTGCCATGCAACTGTTTGTACTCTTTGCTGCGGTGCGTGATCATCGGTTTGGTCGTGGACTGCAGCACCTCGGGCTCTACATTGACAGGACCGACGGTGAATAATCTTCTGCTCAAACTAATCTCCTCGGGGGATGCCCTTTTACAGGGACTCCTCCTCTATCGGACGGGCGGATATAATATTTGCGTGCATGCGTGCACGCGCCTCACAGTTGGGAGAGGCTCTTCTTTATCCTGGAGAAACCTTCGATTATCTGGCTCTCAGACGTTGCGTACGACACTCTGAAGAATCCTTCACCGGCAGGTCCGAAGGCCCTTCCCGGGGTTACAGCAACGTGGCCCTTCTGCAGAAGATGCTCTGCCAGGTCGGCGGATTTGATGTTCTTCTCGTACTTCGGGAAGAGGTAGAAGGCTCCGTCGGGCTTGCAGCACTCAAGACCGGGGATGTCGTTTATCAGGTCAAGTGCCAGATCCCTGCGTCTCTTGAACTCTGCGACCATCTTGCATCGACTGTCCTGAGGGCCGTTCATGGCCTCCACCGCAGCCGTTTGGACGAAGGATGTGCAGCACGTTATGGAGTGGGTCTGCAGCTTGTTTATCGCCCTTATATCCTCTTCAGGAGCTATGACCCAGCCGATCCTCCATCCCGTCATCGCGTATGTCTTCGAGAGACCTGATACCGTGAATGTGTTATCAAAGGCACCCTCGAAGGATGCCATGGGGAAGTGCTTCCCTCCATAGATTATGTGCTCGTAGATCTCATCTGACATGACCCTTACGCCTCTGTCCGCGCAGATCTTGGATATCTCTCTCAGAACATTCTCCGGCTGCACGCAGCCCGTCGGATTCGAAGGAGAGTTTATGATGAGCATCTTGGTCTTGGGGGTTATGGCGGCCTCCACGTCTGCGGGGTCGATCACAAAACCATCCTCGAATTTCGTGTTGATATACACGGGCTCAGCTCCGGACAGGCGGATCACGGCCTCATAGGATACCCATGCCGGGTCAGGCAGAAGGACCTCGTCGCCTGGATCCAGGTATGCCAGGGCGATCATGAATATCGCCTGCTTCGTCGGGGTCACCAGCACGTTGGCGGCCTTGCAGGGGATCCCTTTGCTGACGGCCTCGGCTGCGATGGCCTTCCTCAGAGGCGTTATCCCCATCGACGGAGTGTAATGCGTGAAACCGCCCCTGACGGATTCCACACAGGACTCCACTATATTTTCCGGCGTGGCAAAATCAGGCTCCCCCATGGAGAACGAAACGATGTCCACGCCATCAGCCTTCATCTGACTGACGAGATTCGCGATCTTTACCGTTCCCGATGCGGGGACATTCTGAAGCCTCTTGGAAACCATTGATTCAACCTCTAGCACAATT
>DAXF01000015.1:1502-1630 GCA_002506255.1 Methanomassiliicoccaceae archaeon UBA367 | reverse complement strand
CCGTCCTCCGCGGCCTCCCTGATTTCTTTCGCAATACGTCCTCCGGTGCTCATCCCCGGATAGATCAGATCGGCATACGGGGAGCCCGATATGAAGGGATTGGTGCCTGCCACGATCCTTGTGGAGAT
>DAXF01000015.1:0-1315 GCA_002506255.1 Methanomassiliicoccaceae archaeon UBA367 | reverse complement strand
AAGACCTTGAACTCCAGCTTATCCGTGACGATGGTCTCCAGACAGAATGGCCCCCACATCCCTCCGAAGAGATCGTACGAACGGTTGACGATCTTCTCCGCCATCTCGAAGGCCTTCGGCAAAAGGGACTCCCTGATGACAACGGGCATGTTACCCGTGACAACGAAAGAGGGGTAGAGGCCGTGCCTCTTCAGCTCCTCCACCGAGCCCAGTTTGTACAATTCGTCTATATTGCTCTCGTCCCTCCTGTCAATGGAGAGCATCTCGAGAGTCCCGCCCCTGGACACCTTGTAGCCGTCCTCCCTGTACGGCGAGTAGAAGAAATGCAGATAGTATCTGGTCCCCAGGCAATATTCCTGGATGGTGTACGGCTGGGTATTGTCGATGGACATCTTGAAATCCGGGTAGTCCTTGGCGATGAAGAATCCCCTTCCGCCCTTTGCACCGAAATACTTCACCAGAACCGGTTCCGATATCTCCCTTGCGTCAGTGAATATGCGGGGCATGGCCACGCCTGCCGAGGTTATCCACTGCCTCTCCATGTCCCTGTTGGACTCCCACTGGAGAACGGCCCTGTTGCAGTATGCCGGCACCTCGTAATCCTCGAATCTCTTGGGTCCCATGTACTCGACGAAGGAGCCGTGGGGGATTATGACCACGTTCCGGTCATGAAGCTCTCCCACCCTGTCCTCCATGTCGTCAAAGTCCTTGTAGCGGATTATGTCATCCGGCTTCGCAAGGGGAAAGGCATCGTAATACTTCGTGTCGTGAGATATCGTCAGGCCGAGAGTCTTGAACCCGGCCTTCCTGGCCCCGTGGAAGATCTGCAGAGACGAGTGAGAACAAAGAGTCGCGATGGTGATCTCGTCCTTGTCGTAGCCTTCCAAAATCGAATCGATCTTCTTCTTAGGGACCATGTCCTCTATTTAATCTCCTCATTTAAAGGTTACCTATTGAATGCTTCCGCCAAAGCGTCTGTATCTTGACAGGGATCCGCTTTCGGTGACCCCCTGCAAGAACTTATTAAGTGACCCTTCGATGGGGAAAACGGGGGGCTAACCGAGACCCCCCGCAAAAGGAGAGTCGGTAGAATGAACAAGGAAGAACTGACACCCCATGTGGAAGAACTGAAAAGGGTGCTTGAAGAAAAAGTGACAGAGAAAGAGCTCATGAGCGAGCTTGACAAATATGTTAACGAATACGGCGTGGATATGGAGTCCGCCAAGCGCGCCATAAGGCGGAAGTTCGGCGGAGAGGAGTCCGGATTCGTAACGGGGGATGCCGTATCGAAGAAGATCGGGGACCTCACAGGCAA
>DAXF01000091.1:5435-7813 GCA_002506255.1 Methanomassiliicoccaceae archaeon UBA367 | reverse complement strand
GAGGCACGCCCAGGGCGGCCGGGTCGTCGATATAGCCGTCAACTATCACAGTATTCGGAGTATCTGCCATGCACGGTATCCGAGGTTCGGTTAGATATAAATAGAATATTTCTCCTAGTCCCCTTTTAGCGATTCGAAGCCAGACTACGAATTTCGTAGAAAAACATAGGGGAGAATTACGATGACAGGAAAAGAGAGAGAGTTAAGCGTGGAGGAACGCCTCGCGAAGGCGAAGAAGCCGGGAGAGGACGCGAAGATACTGCACAAGTTCTACGGCGGGAAGATCGAGACCGTGCCGAAGGCTTGCGTGAGATCGTTCAACGATTTCTCCATATGGTACTCCCCCGGGGTGGCGGAGCCCTGCAAGATGATAGCCCAGGACCCCGAACTGGCGTACGAGCTTACGTGCAAGTGGAACACCGTCGCCGTGGTATCCGACGGCACGAGGGTATTAGGTCTCGGGGACATAGGCCCGGAGGCGGCGATGCCGGTGATGGAGGGCAAGTCCATGCTCTTCAAGTATCTGGGAGGAGTGGACTCCGTTCCTATTTGCTTGGACACCAAGGACCCGGACAAGATAATCGAGACTGTACGTCTGATAGCCCCGTCCTTCGGAGGGATAAACCTCGAGGATATTTCCAATCCAAAATGCTTCGATATACTGGACGAGCTGAGAAGGGATTGCAAGATCCCGGTATGGCATGACGATCAGCAGGGCACGGCCACTGTAGAAGTCGCGGGTGCGATAAACGCCTTGAAAGTGGTGGGCAAGAAGTTCGAGGAGGCCCATTTCGCCATAGTCGGTGCGGGAGCCGCGTCGCTGGCGATAGCGAGGCTTCTCCTCGCGACGGGAACGAGACCCCAGAACCTGTGCATGTGCGACTCCACCGGGATACTGAATCTCGAGAGGGAAGAGCTGAAGACCAAGTACAGGCAGAAATGGGAGATCTGCGAGAAGACTGACGGCGCCGGGAAGAGGGGCGGATTGAAAGAAGCGTTGAAGGGCGCCGACATCGTCATCGCTGCATCGAAACCTGGACCCGGGACGATCCCGCCGGAGTACATTGACGGTATGGCAACCGATCCCATAGTATTCGCAACGGCGAACCCGGTGCCTGAGATATGGCCTTGGGAAGCGAAGGAGCGCGGTGCGAAGGTGTTCGCCACCGGGCGTTCCGATTTCCCGAACCAGGTCAACAATTCCATGGGATTCCCGGCGATATTCCGCGGTGTTCTTGACGTCAGGGCGACAACGATAACCGACAACATGTGCCTCGCGGCGGCCAGGGAACTGGCGAAGTGCGCCGAGGAGAAGGGGATACACGAGGAGTACATCATACCCACCATGTCAGAGACGGAGGTCTTCTACCGCGAAGCGGCGGCCGTGGGAATGCAGGCTCAGAAGGACGGCGTTGCGAAGCTGAAGCTTAGCAGGCAGGAACTGTATGATAGAGCGAAATTCATGATCGACCGTTCAAGAGGCTTAACGGCGAAGATGATGAAGGACGGTTTCATCAAGGACTGCTCCGGAGTCGTGGACTAAATCCCTTAGGGGCCGGAAGGCCCCTCTCAATATTTTATTCTTGGAACGGTTTTTTCGTGATTTGAAAGATTCAGACCTTATTCTCTTCTAATGCCTTCAACTTATTATGAGAGAAGACGTCTCCAAGGGTTGCCGACTTTCTGAACCATTCTTTGGCCTTCTCTATGTCTTTCGTGACGGATTTTCCTTCCAGATACATCGTACCCAGAGTACGGATGGCGGTGACGTTGCCGCCGTCAGCAAGCTGCTCTATGCGCTTGAAGGCGTATTCGAAGGACTCTTCATCGGCCTGTTTTGCGTCATGCATTCTTATGATCGCCAACGCAGAGTGCATGTTCCCCTGTTCTGCAGCGGACATGAACCATTTCAAAGCCTCCGGAACATTCTTTTCAACACCCCTACCGTCACGGTATATCTCGCCCACCATGTGTTTTGATGCGGAATCCCCGAATCTCGATGCGGTTTTAAGCCAATGAAGGGCCTTCTCGGAATCGGGTTTGACAACCGTACCGTTACGGTAGAAGGAGCCCAGTGTTCTCATCGCAGAAACGTTACCTGTAATGCACATATTCTCCAGAGCTTTCAAAGCAGCATCAAACGTTTCTTTGTCGGCGGTTCCCGCACCGAACATGTTGACGAGGGACACTGCAGACCACATATTGCCAGCCCTCATGCTCTCTTTGAACCATCTCACGGATTCTTCGAGGTTCTGTTCCACCACGGTTCCGTCGCGGTACATCTCTCCCAATTTATGCATTGAGGCAGGTGTGCCGGATACTGCTGCCGCCTGAAGATATTCAACAGCTTTCTTTCCGTCAGTTTGCACTATGTTGCC
>DAXF01000091.1:5001-5179 GCA_002506255.1 Methanomassiliicoccaceae archaeon UBA367 | reverse complement strand
TGACTGCAGTTTCAAAAGCAGAATCATCAGCAAGACCCAGCCCGTAAAGATTCAACATAAGAATCGCGGATGATAAATGCCCGTTGTCCGTGGCGGAATTCAGAAATGACACGGCTTCAGGTATGTTCTTACCGTCACCTTCGGAAAGCATCAGACCCATCTGGTACTTCGAATTCGC
>DAXF01000091.1:4497-4770 GCA_002506255.1 Methanomassiliicoccaceae archaeon UBA367 | reverse complement strand
CACGCCGTTCTTGGAATGGGAGAAGGAATCAGCCAGGATATTTATTTGACGGAAGAGATTGTGCTCGGAATACAATCTGAGCCATCTGTCCGACTCGTCTTTGTTCTTATCGACGCCTTTCCCGTCACGGTACATCATCGCGACCTGATATATCGCATCCGGGTTGTTGTTCTCCGCGGCCATCCTGTACCATTTGAATGCTTCCGACTCGTCACTTTCGACTTTGACGCCGTCACGGTACATGTTACCCAGCATAAGCTGGGATTGCGCATG
>DAXF01000091.1:3864-4197 GCA_002506255.1 Methanomassiliicoccaceae archaeon UBA367 | reverse complement strand
CTGTCCTCGTTGTTCCATGCAGTCTTCATCAGGAGGTCCCCGTATTCATAATAAAGCTGGGGATTCTCCGTCAAAAGTAATTTCTTGAAATCGTCGATCAATTCCTTGCCGACATCGGCCTTCTCTTTAGTAAGCAGTCTGGACAGCTTTGCGCGTGCGTCGCGGTTGCCCTTCTGCGCCGCGCTCATATAAAGATCCAGTGCCCTTTCGCGGTCATCTGTTTTTACGCCGGAGACTATCATATCGGCGAGATTTATTTTCGCCTCATCGTTGTCTCTTTTCACAGCTTCTTCAAACCAATATATGGCGAGTTCCAAATTTCTTTCGACGCTG
>DAXF01000091.1:2619-3602 GCA_002506255.1 Methanomassiliicoccaceae archaeon UBA367 | reverse complement strand
GTTCGGCGGGCCCAATTCTTTTATCTTGCCCCCGTCTATCCATGCCACTCTGTCGCACATGTCCCTCATGGTTGCCATAGAATGAGCGACTATGACTATCGTTTTGCCCCGGCTTTTCATATTCGAGAAATGAGCTCTGGATTTAGTGCCGAAAGCCAGATCGCCTGTTGACAATACTTCGTCAAGGATCACTATATCAGCATCCACATTGATCATTATCGCGAATGCCAGACGGGAGGTCATCCCGGAAGAATATACTCTGATGGGCAGGTCGATATAATCCTCCAGCTCCGCATATTTCACGATGCCGTCCAATCTTTCATCGATCTGCTCCCTTGTGAATCCGTACATGGATCCTTTGATGTAGATGTTCTCTTTCCCGCTCAGATCCTGATGGAATCCCATGCCCAGCTCCAATATGCTGGCCACACGCCCGTTTATCTCTATCGTGCCGGAGTCCGGCTTCATGATCATGGAGATCATTTTCAGCAAAGTGCTCTTCCCGGACCCGTTCCTTCCTATGATGCCGAAAACCTCGCCCCTTCTTATGTCGAAACTCACGTCGTCTATCACATTTCGGGTTACTTTCTCAGATCTTCTGAATAATCTTCTTTCATGATTGGAATCGGCACGGGTAGTGAATGTTTTGCAGACGTTCCTGACACTTACGGCGTTCTCGTTACCCATTATATCCTCTCCGCGAATCCGTCTTTAAGTCTCTCGAATACGTATGCCCCTATGGCAAGCATCACTGCCGAGATGATCGTGCACATGATCAGAAGCTCCGTTTCCGGCATTATTCCAATATAGACGATATCGCGAAGCCCCTCTACATAATACGTAAGGGGGTTCAGCCACACTATGGTTGATAGAACGCCCGTCAAAGAATCGGTTGTATAGAATATCGGGGTCACCCAGAACAGGATCCTTGCAAGCGCGGTGATCAGATACTCAAAGTCTCTTGAGTAAACGGAGATCGCAGA
>DAXF01000091.1:1505-2480 GCA_002506255.1 Methanomassiliicoccaceae archaeon UBA367 | reverse complement strand
GTCAGCAGAATGGTCCCGAACGAGAAGGCGAACATGGTCAGTATGATAAGCGGAAGGGCCGGCAACCCCTTTGAACTCAGAGGGAATCCGGTTATAAGCATCAGTATCGCGACTATTGAATAGGCGATGAGGAAGACGATCAAAGTGTATGCTACCTGGGAGAGGGGTAGGATCTCCCGCGGGAAGTACATCTTCTTTATCATTCCGCCGTTCGACGTGATATTGGAGGCTCCCCCTATCAGATTGTTGCTCATGAATGCGAAGGGGAACATTCCGATGCAAAGGTATACCCAGAAATGCGGTATGTCTCTGCCCATGAAACTTTCGAAAACAATGTAGAATATTAATATCGATATCGTAGGAGTTATGAAATTCCAAAGGAATCCGAGAGCCGAGTTCTTGTATTTTCCGAAGAGGCTCTTCCTGACGAGAGAATAGAACATGTATCGGAAGCGGTATAGCTCCGAGATTTTTCCTTTGACAGCATTCCCTGAAATCATGATCCAATTCCTCAGATGTCAGAACATCATATCGGGTTCGTACTTGTTATTAAGGTTTATAGTTTAACCCATCCGATAATGGTTTGAGGCAGTAAAATATAAGGAAGTTCAAATCTATTCATTCCAGTAATCCGGAGAAGATAAGTATCGGATAGATTTGCGGGTATTGTCTAGCCAGATAATTCCATTTCATTGTCAATAAGGTACTTTCTGAAAGAAGGGATAGCAGTTCTGTAGGTGACGTATTTTTGAATCCTTTGTATATTTTTCCATTCTTAACGCACTTAGCGGTCAGAACCGCTTCGTTCGGGTTACTGACTATTTCAAAAATCTCCGTTTGTTCGGCACCTGCGATGAATTCCGGCCCCTTCAGAAAATCATTCACAGCTCTTCTGGTGTAAAGATATTCATCGCTTTTCTCTTCCTTTATGCAATGCAGCATTCTCAGGAGATGACTGATCCCTGCATATATGCC
>DAXF01000091.1:483-1429 GCA_002506255.1 Methanomassiliicoccaceae archaeon UBA367 | reverse complement strand
GCTCTTCTGGTGTAAAGATATTCATCGCTTTTCTCTTCCTTTATGCAATGCAGCATTCTCAGGAGATGACTGATCCCTGCATATATGCCGTTCTTCTTTCCATATATGGAATAAAGGATCAGTGTATTCCTCCTAAGAAAATAGTAATCGGTCACAGGGTTGGTTTTGCTCTCAAAGCTGTCGTGCCAGATGCCGATACCGTTCATTACTATGTGATCCTTCATACGACGCAATCCGAAATCAACATCGTCAAGTTTTATGAATAAAGGAAGCGGGAGCTCCTCTGCTGCGCTCTCGGGCATGCACATATACCACCAGCCTCCGTAGTCTGCATGCTTCTGTTCATCATTCTGGAGAAGCGTACGGATATTGGACAAATCCAGCATATGTTTCCCGCGCTTGAATTTTCGCAGGTATTCGGCACCCGCCACGTATTGGATGTTCGGCTTCTCAGGAAGTAACATACCCCCTAATACGAATGCTTTTCTGTGTTTTTCATTCAATACAGAGATTAGATTGAAGGTTTTGTATATGACATTGGGATCAAGCTCGATATCATCATCCATTAGAAGTATGTGGGTCTTTTTGTTTTTTCTTGATTCCATTATGCTCTTTGTGAAGCCGCCCGAGCCCCCTGTATTCATGTTCGGTATCAATCTGACATAATCATAATTAATTGAGTTCTTATCCAAAGTTCTTCCGTTATCTACAACAAATACTGTAATCTTGTCTTTAAGTCCGTATCTTTCATTTGTCATTATCTGATCTATCCGATCCAATGTTCTGATGACCCTTTCCTCTCTGTTGAACGTGCATATGACGATCCCGAGCTCGACCTCATCCGGTACAAGATCTGAAATATAAGATTCGAATGAATGAATGAATGACAGATTCTTCATACTAATGATATATCAGATAGTGAAAAAAAGTTCCGTCTCTTTCCGGA
>DAXF01000091.1:0-435 GCA_002506255.1 Methanomassiliicoccaceae archaeon UBA367 | reverse complement strand
ATCCCGAGCTCGACCTCATCCGGTACAAGATCCGAAATATAAGATCCGAACGAATGAATGACAGATTCTTCATACGAATGATATACCAGATAGTGAGAAAAAGTTCCGTCTCTTTCCGGATTTTGTATGTTGAATGAGAATTTGACTTCTTTCGGTTTTTCGGAATCGATCTCAGCCGTCTCAATCGTCTCCTCGCCGACATCAGAAAAAGAACGGAGCTCAACAAACAGTTTTCCCGACACATTTGTGGTTATCGTGACATCCTTTATTTTTGTGTATTCGGCGTATTTCGAGCTGGAGAAGATGTTGAAATAGGTATCTGTAGAGATCTCGGAGTTCGGGAAAGTATGTATTCGCCTTCATGCAGCTCCGCCGGTCCGGTCCTTGTTCTGATATAAAGGTCTTCGACCTCTATATCGGGGGGAGGAGCGCAGA
>DAXF01000090.1:1957-3733 GCA_002506255.1 Methanomassiliicoccaceae archaeon UBA367 | reverse complement strand
CAGGTCAACATGGGCAACCGCGGTGTCGTGGAGAAGAGCGATGCAACCATAGAGATGCCCGAGCGCACCATATCCTATACATCCGTAGAATCGAAGATCAAGGACCTGAAGGAGGGCATGGGCAACGTGTCCGTGACCGGAAGGGTCCTCTCGGTGGAGGAAAGGAATGTCAACGTCAGAGGAGAGGACAAGACCGTCTACTCGGGTCTGATGGCTGACGACACAGGAAAGGTGCAATTCTCCGCCTGGAACAATCACAATCTGAAAGAAGGGGAGACAATCCTCATCACCAACGCTTACATACGCGGATGGAAGGGCATCCCCCAGCTCAACATAGGGGACAGGTCCGAGGTCAGCAGAGTTGACGATCCCTTCGGGAATGCGGATCTGGGAACATCCAGCAACAAAACCTTGAGAGAGATCGCTGAATCCGGCGGAGGCCTGGATGTCACCGTCTCCGGCCTCGTGGTCGACCTGAGAGGGGGGAGCGGGCTAATATTCAGATGCCCGCAGTGCAACCGCTCCGTGCTGGGAGGGGAATGCACCAACCACGGGAAGATAGATCCCGTTCACGATCTCAGGATGAAGATCGTGCTGGACGACGGGAGCGGCGCCATAGGCGCAGTGCTCAACAGAGAGCTCACCGAGAAACTGACGGGCGTGACCCTTGAGAACGCTGTCAGCCTTTCCAAGGCCAGAGGCGAATCCGGAATAATCGCCAGAGAGATCGCCCCGAAGATACTGATGAAAAGACTTGTACTGCGTGGCAACGTCATGAGCGATGAGTACGGCCCGATGATGATCGTCAGCGAGGCCGAGACAGAAGAAGTGGATATCGAGAAAGCGGCGACCAAACTGCTGGATATGGTGGAGGGAGCGCTATGAACGCAAGAGAGACCGCCTGGAGGGTGTTCGCCGGAGAGTTGAACTCCTCCAGCCTGGAGATGAAAAGCGAGGAGGAGAAATCCCCTTCCTATCTGGTGACCCCTCTGGGCGCGAAACTGAACAGGATCCTGATCACGGGGGTGCTCCTGGACAAGGAGAACACCGGCACAGAGGAGGAGCCCATGTGGAGAGGGAGGATACAGGATGTCTCCGGGAATTTCTTCATAAATGTAGGAAGATTCCAACCCAACGCCGCCGCATCCATGGCGGATCTGGAAGCGCCGTCCTATGTCGCGGTCGTCGGAAAGGTCCGCACCTACACGGCAGATGACGGCAGGGTATTCGTTACCGTCAGACCGGAGACCATAACCAACATCGACGAGAGGACCAGGAACCTCTGGGTCCTGGAAGCCGCGCAATCCACCTGGGACCGCCTGGTGAAGATGAAGGATGCGCTGCGGGTGCAGAACGCCGGGAAGCAGGACCTTGTCAACAAGGGTTTCTCTCAGGACGATGCGGACGGCATAATCAGTGCTCTGGAGCATTACGGCATACCTGAGAGCTCCAAGTACCTGAAGCTGATCCAGAATTCTCTCCGGATGCTTTTGCCTGACAGGAACATCGATCTGGGTCTGCCCGAGGACATCGCCGACGCACCGGACGAGATAGTGCTGGGAGAGGATACTGGTAAGGGCAAGGATTTCCTACTCAGCCTTCTGGAGGCAATGGATATGGGCGAGCTGGGTGTGTCCATGGATGTCATTCTGAAGAAGGCCGCCGAGAACGGTATGACCCCTGAAGAGGTGGAAGAAGCATCCGATGCTTTGATGGATGACGGCCTGGCCTATGAGCCCAAGGTCGGATTCCTCAAAGCGATATAAACCTAAAAAA
>DAXF01000090.1:0-1710 GCA_002506255.1 Methanomassiliicoccaceae archaeon UBA367 | reverse complement strand
GTGTACTGGAAATAGATCGCTATTATCCCGAAAACCAGACCGATCAATGTCCATGATGTCAGAACAGTCAGGATTATAGTGAGTATGAAGGCAGCGATCCAGAACCTCTTGGTGAACGTGAGGGCCGCATCGACCAGGGCCAATACCCCGACTGCGATCATGAGATATCCCACTGACTCGATCGAGGACAGGAGCATCTCGGAAGTTATACCGTAGTCGATCATCATCTGGGCGCTGGCAGGATCATTCATGACCTCGTTGACGATGGCCGCGGCATCCATGAGCATTACGGCTCCGAAATACAGGGAAAATCCTGCCAGTACAACGAGGAGTCCCGTGACCAGGATGAGTTTTCCCTTATTGTTTTCATTGCCTTTTTTGTTCTGATAAGCCGGCGTGCCGCTCGCGACGGTTCCGCTCACGGGCGTACCGCATTCCTGGCAAAAGGTAGCGGACTCGTTAAGCGTCGCGCCGCACTGTGTGCAGAAAAGCGGTGCTTCGTTTTCCATGATACGGCATATGAATGGCATTGCTTAATAGATTTATTGTTGTGCCACACAGTTCAGCCGTACTTCATTTCCTGAATGCCACGGAGCCGTATCCGACAACTGCCGTCGGATCATATCCCAGGGAATCCCATGAATCTGAATATCTGAGGAGCTCTGCCGACGAAGGCCTCGTAGCGGATATGGCCGTTGCCACGGGACCGTAACCGCATGCGGATATGCGCAGATCGCTTATGTGCCCATACATGGACCGGATGTTCAATGCCAAGATGTCATCCAATACGATCCCGTCAAGCCTGGCGGCCTCCTGTCTCGGAACGTAATGGGAGAGATCCGACGATGCCACCACAATGACATCATGGCCTTCGCATGCGCTCCTGATTGCGGATGCAAGACGCTCCGCGGAAACGGGATCCTGTCTCCTCATGATGACTGGCACTATCTTCGCATTCGGGTCTATGAATTGTATGAAGGGGACCTGGACCTCAACGGAATGCTCTCTCATATGGGCATTAGGGCTGTTCGGAATCAGCTCTGACAATCTGCCCGCTATCTTCTCGTGTATCTTGCATTCGCCCAAAGGCGTGACGTATGGGTCCCCGCACATAACATAATCGAATGGGACGCCGTGGTGGTCCGGGCCTATTACGACATAGGCCTCGGGCAGCCCGTCCTCTGCCACCGCTTTGTACGCATAAGCGGCATTCATCCCGGATGCCCTGTAACCTGCATGAGGAGCCATTATGGCGGATATGCTCCTCTTCCCAGAGGACATCCCCGGTAGCCCCGGTCCCTGCTTACCCGAGAAGCACCAGTTGAGCTCCGCGGTAAGGGCATCCCTGTCAAGAGGATAGAATTTGCCTGCAACTGCGGGATATCTCATGAAAAGAGTAAGTTGTTTGAAGGGGAAATAGTTTTAGAGCCTTGCCTCGAAATCTTCGATGGTAAGGGCGAAATCTTCCGGGTCCTTCAGGTCGCCCCTTGCGACAAGGACCTCCCTGGCCAAGAGCCAGTACACGCACGCCAGCGCAGCCCTTCCCTTGTTGTTGGTGGGTATCACGAGGTCGACGTTCCTGGTCTCGTTGTTGGCATCGCACATTGCGATGATCGGGATTCCTACATTCAGTGCCTCTTTCAGCGCCTGCTTGTCAGCGGCGGGATCGGTGCACAGGAGAACCTCCGGCTCGATGAAGTCTTTGCTTAT
>DAXF01000031.1:2334-7019 GCA_002506255.1 Methanomassiliicoccaceae archaeon UBA367 | reverse complement strand
TAAAGAGGGGTTTTAGACTCCTATAGATTAGATCAAGACCAAAAAATTCCTGGGTTTCGTACAGATCTGCCTGCGCATTCATATTAAAAAAGGGATTATGGCGCGATGTCCCGAGACGGTCGGGTCACACAAGAGGGTTTTCAAAACCTTGTGCCCCGGGACGCCGCGTAATTGATTGTTTTTCTGTTCATTCACCGCCTTCATCGTGGTGCATATGGTCCCGACAAACTTCGCCTGTGGACTTCAGATTTCCTTTGATGTAATCCTCGGCCGCGGTCCTGGGATCTCCGGATGCTCCCACTATCACTTCGATTCCGTTATCGTTGAACAGCTCTATGGCCGCAGCACCCATGCCGCCAGAGATTATCACGTTCGCCCCGCGCTCCTTGAGGAATACTGGCAGGAAACCTGGGCGGTGTCCGGGGTTCTCTATAATCTCCGCATCTGTTATTATGTCCTTCTCGGCACAATATGCCCTGAATTCTCTGCAGTGGCCAAAATGCTGAGTCACGGTTTCTCCATCGCTTGCTACAACTATTTTCATTCTTCTTTCTCCCTTATATTCTCTATCATTTTGAATTTGATATCCGACCCTTTTTCATATTTTCCAATACACTTTTGACTCTCCGGGAACCGAACTGTTGTTCGGGAAGGGGGATCACTCAACCACTCCCTCGTACAACAGTTCTGCTACTCTTTCGAATATCTCTCGGACGGCAACACCGGCGGGACATTCCGAGTATGCAAGCGTAAGACCTCTGTTGACCACCCTTACGACTTCCGGATCGTATGGGATCTCTCCCAAATATGGCACTTCCCGCTCTCTGCAACGTGTCACTATATTGTCTGTTAATCTGGGGTTAAGATCCGCTTTATTCACACACACAGCTGAAAAGGCCTTCAGACCCCTGGCTGTATCGAGTATCCTCTCCATATCGCTTAATCCTGAGATTGAAGGTTCTGCTACAATAAGCACCATATCAACGCCTGATATGGATGCTATAACGGGACAACCTATGCCCGGAGGACCGTCTATTATGGCTAATTCTGTACCTTCGGCCGCACCGATCATCTGCTTTTTGACCTCGGTGACCAACAACCCCGATGTGCCATTACCGATTCTCAGTTGTGCTGTCGAAAAGACACCTTTTTCAAGATCAGTATATAGTCTAAGGTCTCCGGCCACTACAGGACGCATTTCGATAGCGTCCTGAGGACAGATTGCTTCACAGAGTCCGCATCCCTCGCAGGCATGAGAGTCAACTCTTGTCGTATATCCAACCTTTATGGCATCGAAACGACACATCTCAGAGCACAGACCGCACATAGTGCAGATTGCTTCATCTATGTGGGCCTTGGGAAGGCCGTAATAATCCTTCCTTTGCTCCTTACCGGTGTTCCCGAAGATCAGATGAAGGTTTGGCGCATCCACGTCGCAGTCTGCGCATGCCATCGCCCTGAAAAGATGCGTCATCGCTCCGGCAACGGTAGTCTTCCCGGTTCCGCCCTTGCCGCTCAGGATCAGGAGCTGCTTCATCATACCATCTCCGAAATATTATCCAAAATGCTTTGGAACAGATTCTCGAATCTGACACTCTCTTCTGATGCTATTTTCGCCTCAGAACTGAGATTGCTAAGCTCCCTGTCAAATGGTATCCTTCCTATTATCGGTATGTGGTTCTCCAAACAGTACTCTTCAGAAGGATCCGCTTCACCTTCGACGGTCTTATTGAGTATCACTCCAAACGGCTTGTCGAACTCGGTGACCAGTTCGACCACCATTTTCAGGTTATGTGTTCCGAATATCGTGGGCTCAGTGACCAAAAGGCAAAAATCTGCATCCTTGATGCTTTCCATAACCATACAGGAACTGCCTGGCGGACAGTCTATGAATGTAATACCTTTTTTAGGAGAGGTGTTAACATCAAGAAGTCTTGATATTATCGGCGATCCCGCCACTTCTCCTATGTTCATTATCCCTGTGCGGACGTATACGTCTCCAGATCTCCCCAATTCCAAATGGCCTATTGTCCGAGGGTATTCGGTTATAGCCTCCTGCGGACAGATGACGGAGCAGCCTCCACAGGAATGACACATGTCGTTGAAGACCGTCAGACGATCCAAAGAGAACACCAAAGCATTGAATCTACAGAATCTGACACACTCTCTGCACCCATTGCATTTATCTGGATCTGACTTTGGAACTAAAACGGATACTTCCTCGCACACCACATCCTCAGGCTTAAAATAAAGATGGCCATTAGGCTCTTCCACATCACAATCCACGTAAACAGAAGGGACCGCGATCCTCGCAAGATTCACCGACACCATCGTCTTACCGGTGCCGCCTTTGCCACTCAGCACCGCAATATTCATTTTAATTTGCCCCGTGGTGATGCCCTTCATGGATTGTATCTAGCTCGGACAGATTTCCTTTAAGATATGCGTCTATGTTGTCCTTTGCCTTGCCCGGTGAAGCCGACATTATCTTTATACCTGCACCATTGAGTACATTATAGGCGCGATCGCCACACCGTACAGTCAGAAGGACCTCTGCTCCTGCATCCACTATTGTCTGTGCGGCCTTGACTCCTGCACCGGAAGGACTGTCCTTGGCAGAATTGGATATTGACTCTGAAGCACCCGTTTCTGAATCATATACCATATAATATGGGGCTCTGCTAAGCGATGGATCAACATTCGAATCATCTGTATTATCACTTACTGGCACTATTATCTTCATTTTCTTTATCTCCTTTTTTTGATTCGTATATTGAATTCAGTCCTTGTTTGCGTCTGCAGGTTTTGCGTCTGTGACAATCTTCGCTGAATTCGCATACTTTATAGCTGCCGCCTTCGATTATCAAGGATATTCCCTCAACAAGAGATTTTGCCATTTTCTTTCTGGCTTTGCTATATATCTCTTGTACGGTTGTGCGGGCGATACCCATGCGATCTGCACACTCTTCCTGTATCATCCCCATATGATCCATAAGTCGTATCGTCTCATATTCCTCTATGGTCATATTGATGAATTCCTCTGTTCCAGTATCTTTATCCAGCGGACCGTACTCTCTGTTGAATGGAAGGCGACATACATTTCTCCATTTCTTTGGACGCGACATGAATTTATTCTCCCGTCTGGAACTTTGGTTTCACAGCGAGTCTCCTTGTTTGGAAACCCGCCATAGTTTCTGACATATGTCGGTAACTATTAATCTGATAAATAGTTTTTGATGTTGCACAAACACCGATTTTAAAAATTTAACAGCAGAGTCGGGATAAGGAAAGGAACATTATCAGGCAAGATCGAAGGCAAAGATGTCCTTTCATCATCATTCCAATATCAAAAGGACCTTCAGAAATGTTTCCGATGCAGATGAGAATGCCATTATGCACATCTCAACATCTTGCATTCTTTAAATTAGAATACCGAGCATCTAAAGGCTATTAACGCACCACACCAGGTACGTATTCCGGGTGAGATCATGAAGAAATGGAAATGCACAGTTTGCGGTTACATACATGAAGGGGAGGAGCCTCCCGAGAATTGCCCCCGTTGCGGATCACCTGGCTGTGGATCTTGAGAAGGCGCTCAAGGGAGGAGCCTCCCGAGAATTGCCCCCGTTGCGGATCCCCTAAGGAGGTTTTCGTACCTTATGACGAGAGCCGGGGCACTGGTATCCATTATGCGGGGGGCGACACGATAACCGATGTCCTCGTAGTCGGGTCCGGAGCTGCCGCTTTCGCTGCTGCCGTCACTGCCAGGAGCAAGGAATCAGAAGTCGTCATGATAGAGAAGGCCGGAGGCAAGACACGGCGTTCGGCAGACTCCCTGTCGATATAGAAGAATGTCGCATAGACTTTCCTCGGTGGCAAGGCACAGAGGCTTGGCTAAGGGAGCACAATCTGGTCCTGGTTTGATGGAGGTCCCATATCCATAGAGTTGGAGTTTGACTCCCGCTTCCATTCCCTGATTCTCTTCGGAGAGAAGGTTACAACTATTCGACGAAAAGTGAGGGCCAGAATGGGAGATCTGTTCCAAGTGAACGGAGCCTTTTTCCGGATAACTGATTTCTCGATACGCGATCGTCTTCTGTCGGTTCTCCCACTATGGAGGTCTGAAGGCTTCGCATCTGCTTGGGATACGTTAGGATGGATGAAGGTTCATTATTACCATTTACCTTTTTTCGTGCGCACATTCAAAAGATTCGATGATGAAATCTTTCTATGCAGTGAGGAATGCCGCATATGTTACAGACCCTATGATTCCATAAAGGGCCGGTTCCTACCATCACGCGAATTTGAAGAGTTATATCGCTTAGACTCCGGTAATTTGTTGGAGGTTCATGAGTGGGTGGATTCTTAATTGGATGAAGAAAAGACCGAACCATTAGGTGCGATATATTACGATATTTTCGCTCCGTAAGCCATTGAAGATGAATAGGCAATCTCATTGAATGGAGGCGTCGTGGGATATGATGCCATTGAGATCGCAGACCGCCACGACGTCTACGACTGAGAGCTACACCAGGGTCAATCTAGATGACATGAATCAGACAATGAACGCTTTTTCCGAATATCAAAACTCTTTAAGAAAAAAAGCTGGGTGTAAAATAAATGACCGAAATAAGCATAGCCAGACAGTGTATCATCACCGTCAATCAGGGGGTGGGGACCATATC
>DAXF01000031.1:0-1960 GCA_002506255.1 Methanomassiliicoccaceae archaeon UBA367 | reverse complement strand
GAACGTGCCCTGTCAGAATATGCTCAGCACAAGGTCCGAATACGCAACCGGGTCATCAAGGGGTATGCCCGCCATTATGCTGGCCTGACCGTACATTATCCTGACGATGTCGGCTGCCTTATCCTTGTCTGACTCAATGGCATCCTTCAGGGCCCTGAACACCGAGTGGTCTGCGTTGAGCTCCAGGACCCGTGACGCCTTCATGTTCCCGCCCTGACCGCCGGGCATCTCCTTGAAATACTTCTCCATCTCGAAGGTTATGCTGCCTGTGGTCGTAAGGAGAACGGCATGGTTCTTGAGCCTGCGGGAGATCCTCACCTCGGCCACATCATCGCCCAGGATCTCCTTCGCGAACTCCAGTGTGCCCTTGTGCTCCTCATCCTTCTCCTCCGCCTCCTTCCTCTCCTCCTCCGATTCAAGCCCGAGGTCCTCGGTGGATATATTGCAGAAGGGCTTCCCTTCATACTCTCTGAGGATGCTCACCAGGAACGGATCCACCTCATCCGTCATCAGCAGGACCTCGTAGCCCTTGTCCAGAACGGATTCCATCTGGGGCAGGTTCCTGGCCTTCGATGCGGAGCTCGAGACAACATAGTATATCTTCTCCTGGCTCTCCTGCATGTTCCCTACATAATCGGCAAAGCTCACCATCCCGCCTTTGGACGACTCGAACATCAACAGGTCCTTCAGCATGTCCTTGTCCGAGCCGAAGTTGTCCACCATGCCGTACTTGAGCTGTTGCCCGAAGCTGTTATAGAACTCACTGTAGACATCTGGCTCATTCTCCTTCAAACGCTCCAGTTCCGCTTTGATCTTCTTCGAGAGGTTTGATCCCACGGCCTTGAGGACACGGTCGTTCTGCAGCACCTCCCTTGATATATTCAGCGAGAAATCTGGTGAGTCCACGACACCTCGTACGAAACGGAAGTAGTACGGGAGCACGTCGGCACATCTCTCCATGATCAGCACCCCGGACGAGTACAGCTGCAGGCCGGGCTGGAAATCGCGTGTGTAGAAGTCGTGGGGTGCCCTCTTGGGTATGAACAGCATCGCCTTGTAGCTTATGCGACCCTCAGCGTCCACCCTGATCACTGAGACCGGGTCCTCAAAATCATAGAACTGCTGTTTGTAGAATTCCTTGCATTCGTCATCTGAGACCTCGGACTTGTCCTTCTGCCATATGGGGACCATGCTGTTGATGACCTTGTTCTCGGTCCTCGTGATATACTCTCTTTTGGGCTCTCCGTCCTCACCCTTCTCACCGGTATCCTCCCACGCGCCGGCTTCCACGTCCATGCGGATCGGCCAGCGGATATAGTTGGAATAGGTGACGATGAGCTCTCTGAGGCGAACCGGGTCCAAGAACTCGCTGTAGCTCTCCCCGTCCGAATCCTCCTTGATGTGCATGATGACGTCCGTACCGAAGGAGTCCTTCTCCCCTTTCCTTATCGTGTAACCGTCTATGCCCTCGCTCTCCCATACGGATGCCTCATCCCCGCCGTGGGCTCTGGACACCACGGTTACCTTATCAGCAACCATGAATGCGGAATAGAATCCCACACCGAACTGACCTATGACGTCGCTGTCGGCGCCCTCTTCAAGCTTCTTCTTGAATTCGAAGGAGTCGCTGTACGCGATCATGCCCAGGTTCTTCTCCATCTCCTTGGAGGTCATGCCCGTGCCGTTGTCAGATACGGTGATGGTGCGCGCCTCCTTATCGACCGACACATCGATCCGGAAATCGTCCCTGGATATGCCCAAGGTAGGGTCCGTGATTGCCCTGTGATTCATCTTATCGATCGCGTCGGAGGCGTTCGATATTATCTCTCTCAAAAAGATCTCCTTATGGGTGTAGATAGAGTTGATTACCAGCTCCATAAGGCGCTTTGTCTCTGCCTTGAACTGCTTCTTTGCCATTTTCATCCTCTTCTGGTGTCGAACAGCTTTGTTAAGAGTTTGG
>DAXF01000062.1 GCA_002506255.1 Methanomassiliicoccaceae archaeon UBA367 | reverse complement strand
TGGGGCCGTATCCGAGGGCTTCCATACGGTCGCAGTATGCCAGAACGGCAGAGAGGATACCTTCGCCAGATATTACAGATCACAGCGGGATGCCAAAGGCAACCTTATACGGGGAGTCGTCGACGAGACGGTCCTTCTGAACAAGTTCGGGGACATCATGAGGCCCGAGGTTCAGGAGAAGCTCATAAAGAACAACGTCCTCTTCATCCCGAACCGCTCATTCGTATCCTATTCCGGGATCGATGCGGTGGAGAATGATTTCCAGGTCCCTCTTGTAGGGAGCAGGAATCTACTCAGATCCGAAGAGAGGGGGGACGAGAAGGACTACTACTGGATCCTGGAAAAGGCGGGACTGCCTTTCCCCAAGAAAGTGGAAAGGCCCGAGGACATAGACGGCCTCACGATAATCAAAGTTCATCATAAGGTCAAGAAACTGGAACGCGGATTCTTCACCGCCCAGAGCTATGACCAGTTCGTAGAGAAATCCGAGGACCTTATCAAACAGGGCGTAATAGAGCCGGACTTCGTTAAGAGTGCCAGAATGGAGCAGTACATCATAGGTCCCGTCTTCAACCTGGACTTCTTCTACTCTCCGCTGGAAGAGAAAGGTGAGAAGATAGAGCTTCTGGGCGTTGACTGGAGGTTCGAGAGCTCCCTGGACGGGTTCTGCAGGCTAACAGGAAAACAGCAGGTTGAGCTGGAGAACGACGGAATACTGCCCGAGTACACAGTCTGCGGCCACAACTCGGCAACTCTCAGGGAATCACTTCTGGATAAGGCATTCGAGATGGCAGAGAAATACGTCGAGGCCACCAAGAAGCATTACAACCCCGGCATGATCGGCCCCTTCTGCCTGCAGACCTGCGTGGATAAGGACCTTGACTTCTATATTTACGACGTAGCTCCGCGCATAGGCGGAGGTACCAACGTCCATATGGCCGTGGGCCACCCCTATGGCAATGCTCTCTGGCGCAAGGAGATGAGCACCGGAAGGAGACTTTCCATGGAGATCAGGAAGGCCATAGATCAGGAGCGCATCGAGGAAATAATCACGTAGGATGGTGTAGTCTGTGAATTTCAAGAAGATCTCTGTCCTCTTCGCCCTGATGGCCTTGATGGTCGTACCTCTGGCTCTTTCTGAAGGGTCGGATGCGGAGGTTACATTCGGCGATCCGCCCGTGAGCGTGTCCATACCCTTTGATGACATGAGCGCCGGAGGGATAATCGTTAATCTTTTGAATGACGGCGCAACAGAACAGACCATCACAGTTACTGTCAAAGAATATCCGGACAGGGTTCTTGCAACGGCTGACGTCATCGTACCTGCATCCGAAGGAGGGGTGGCCGGTAAAGCGAGCAAAGAACTGAGGTTCTCCTTCAGCTCCCCCGGCGACAAATACCTTCAGATAGAGATGGACGACGGGACCGATGTGACATCTGTAGGATACAACATATCGGTTTCCCATTCGATATGGAAGGACAGCAGCACTTACCTGCTCATAATAATCGTAATTGTTGTGATCGCCGTGGTCGTGTATCTCAGGATGCGCGGTCTTCCGGGCAAGAAGACCCAGCCAGCTAAGACCTTCACCGAGATGGAGGCTGAGAAGAGGGCCAGGAAGGAGATCGCATCTTCCGGCAGCTCCAAACGCCAGAAGTACGATAAAGGCGATAAGCGTAAGTGAGCCATGCTGTTCTCTGACCTTGGATATCTGGAGCCCGAGGAAAGCGTCAGGAACGATGAATTGCTGCTGAGGTCCCATTCTTCAGGCGATATCCCTGACGTTGTATGCGTATACTCCAGAACAAGGCCGGCAGTATCCTTGGGAAGATCTTCGGTTGCAGAAGAATCCGTGGATCTCGATTACGCCCAGAGGAACGGCATCGCAATAGTGAGAAGGACCAGCGGTGGCAGTGCCATCTTCTCCGATCGAACCCAGATCACGTATGTTGCGGTCTTCAGTGATGACGGTACTGCGAGAGAGGATGTCTTCAAGAAGATCTGCAACTGCATAATTCACGCTCTGGCACATATGAATATACGTAGTGAGTACAAACCGGTGAACGACGTGCTTGTTGACAACAGAAAGATCTCCGGCAGCGCTCAGAGACGTTTCAGGGGAAGTGTCCTTCAGCACGGGACACTGATAGTCGCAGATGACCGGGAGACCATGGAATCTGTCCTGATACCCCTGAAGAAAAGAAGTGCCACAATATCCCTTGAGGAGATACTCGGCTACATCCCTGAAAGGGAGGATGTCGTCAAAGCTTTCAGCGTCGGATTCTCATCCTTCGACGGCACCATTGAGATGAGACCTCAGGGTGCCTTCTTCTTGTTATAGTCATTCATGTCGAAGAGAGCGATCTCTCTGCGATCCATGAAGAAGCCCAGTTTCTTGTGCAGCATTATCGACGGCTTATTCTGAGGCTGTATCGCACTGTGCACGATGTTCGCACCCTGTTTATGCCCCTCGTCCATCACTGCCTTCAGAAGCTTGTACCCTATGCCCAATCTCCTGAAGTATGAATGAACGCCCATGTTATCTACCCACACCATATTCTCTGCATCATAGACGTTATGGAGCATCTGGGCGAATACGAAGCCCACAACCTCTCCGTCCTCCTCCGCCACGAAGCTGAGACCGGACGAGAGATATGTCTTGAATGCCTTCTTACTTGTGGATCCCAGGTTATCCTTCCACTCCTGAGGGAAGTCCTCCCATTTGTTCTCCAGTATCTCCGAGAAATACTCCCTTATGCAGGAGATCTCCAAGTCCCTGACTTTCTCCAAGTCCCTCAGCTTAAGCGGCCTTATCTCCATCTACATCTCCTCCGGAGCACCCATGCCTAGGCATGTTAGCACATTGCGCAGAACTATCCTTGTGCAGAGCACAAGGGTGAGTCTCTCATCCCTTTCGTCATCCGATGACAGAACAGGAACAGAGGCATAGAACTGGTTGAAGGCTGAGGCCACCTCATGGCCGTATGCGGGTATCATATGCACCCTGCCCTCCTCTGCCGCCTCTTCTATTACGGAGCCAAATCTGGATAGGACCTTGATCAAAGCTATCTCATACTCGTCAGTGAGTTTCGATGAATTGGCCGATGCCTTGAATTCCCCTGCCTTCCTGAGCATGCTGCATGCTCTGGTATGAGAGTACTGCAGGAAAGGACCGCTATTGCCGTCGAAGTTGAGGGCGTCTTCCCACTTGAATACCAGCTGCTTCTCCGGCTGGACCCTTACGATATTATACCGTATCGCACCCACGCCGATGGTCGATGCGATCTCCCTCATCCTCTCCTCGCTTAGATCGGTGCGCCGGGATCTGATCTCTTCGTATGCCCGGGTTACAGCTTCGTCTATCAGGTCATCCAGATAGACGACCACTCCTTTCCTGGTGGACATTTTTCCCTCAGGCAGCGAAACAAAGGAATAGAATAGGGCCTCCGGCTTCCTCTCGCACCCCAGAATCTCCAGGGCTGAGCACAACTGCTTGCTGCCCAGCTTCTGGTCCTCCCCCAATACATCTATGACCCTGTCCGCCCTCTTGAACTTATCCAGATGGTAAGCCAGATCCCTGGTCGTATAGAGCGTTGTACCGTCAGACCTTGTGAATGTGAATTTCGTGTTCTTGCCCTGGATTCCGAAATCCTTCAGGTCGAGATAGCATGCGCCATCATCCTCTTTACCTGCATAATCCGATGCGGTTAGCTGCTCCACCACACTCTTGGCAGTACCGTCCGCTATGAATCTGGATTCCCAGGTGTACAGGTCCAATTCGACGTTGATCCTCCCCAGAGTCTCCTTCAGCCCGTCGAGCATGCGCTGGGCGGTCTCCCTGACATCAGATATCACTTTGGAATCCCCTGCCTCGAATCTCCTCAGGAGATCAGCTATCTTCTCCTGAACCTCAGGATCCGACTCCATCATCCTGTTGGCTGCGCGATAGAATGCAACCAATGCGTGGTCCGCTTTCTCCCTGTCCGCTTTCTCGACGTCCTCAGACGGTATGTTGTTAACGCCCCATGTGAGTATGACGACCTGCTTCCCCACATCGTTCACATAATACTCTGTGGTCACGTCGTAGCCTCTGAGCCTCATGGCTCTTGCCAGCGTGTCCCCTATTATCGGGTTCCTGGCTCTTCCGACGTGTATCGGCCCTGTCGGATTCGTGGAGGTGTGTTCCACATTGACCCTGATGCCGTTGCTGCTGCGGCCCCCGTAGCATTCATCGGATTCCAGTATCTCGTCGATGGTCCTGCGCATCAGCACATCGGAGTCCATCGTGAAATTGAGATAGCCGTTCAGCGCATCAACCGAGGCTATCATGCCGGACGGCTCTATTGCCGCCGCCATCTCCTCGGCGATCGCATTTGGTGCCTTTCTCAAGAATTTGGACATCTGGAAGCAAGGTACTGCCAGGTCGGCATTGCCTGCGGATGGTCTCTCCATCCTGTATTCCGCGCCTGCGGCGCCTATCCTCCCAAGGGCGGCCTCTGTGGCCTTCCTTACCTCTTCCTCGAAATCATCATGAACGGACATCATGCCACCTTGTACCTGAGGATCGCCGCTATGCCGCCGAAGGCGGTCAGCAGCATCTGCCCTTCCTCCGAATCAGCCGAAATTATATCGACGTGGGTATTGAAGGCTTCGGCCTTCTCGAAGAAATCGTCGACTATATCCTCGTTCTTGAGAACCGTGGCACCTTCGCCGCACTCCCTGCACACAATATTCTCGTCCCTTCCGTTAGGAACCGTGACCTCATATCTGTGGCCGTTGTGGCACTCCACCTCGATTCGCCTCTTATTAAGACTTTCGGAGATCAAAAGAGTGTCAACGGCACCCATGGAGAGCGCAGAACGGACCTCTTCCTCGCCGTAGGATGACAAACCGCCGTCCTGCTTCCTGATTTCGCCGAAAAGCCTCTGGACCAGTGACTTCTCCTTGACGAGCCCCATGTCCTGTATGGCGCTCTTGGCGTTCTCCACCAGCTCCTTCAGTCCATACTCGTCCGTGTAGCCTGTGTCAAATGTGTCTATGACCTTCTTCTGCAGCTCATGATGCAGATAGCCCTCTCTGAAAAAGTAATCCTTCGTGTAACCGGGACCTCCGATCAGTATCCCTTCCATCCCGGGTCTGTTGAGGAAAAGGTCCGTAGCTGAATCCGATACTTTTTTGTAATACTCATGGGCAGCTATCTCGATGAGCCTCTCGAACCTTACTGAGGACTGACCTCCCTGGCGGTGCTTTCCCATTATAAGAGAATCGAAATGCTTCAGTGTCTCTATCCTGCTGCCTGTTAGCAGGCCGATGGTGCATTCATTCCTGTCTATCACTATTAGGCCGTAAGATTTCTTGTCCAGCAGCATTCCTTTGAGGGGATCGAGATAGAACTGGGAATCGCACCTGTAAAGGAAGGTGGTTATCGCCTCAGGAGGATTGATCACAAATTGGACCATCCTCGTCTGATCACCAGCCCTGGGTATCTCTCCACAGAAGATGGCGATGCCGTTCGGCGGTATGGTCTTGTACGTCTTGAGGCGAGACATTATCGAGTCGATGGCGCTCTGGACGTTCTTCATCGTCGTCTTCGATTTTATGTTGGAGGACTGGGAATACTCATCCCTGAGGTAAGCCATTGCATCGAAGACCTGCTTGGAGGAGGGTACATAGAGCGATATCAGCTCCGTACCTCTTCCCCTTATGTCCACTATTTCCTGCATCGTCTTCTTGAAATCATATCTGGCTCTTTCTGCCGAGACTACCTCTTCCATTTTAGATCAACCCATGGTTTTTTATGAGTAAGCCCCCTTCCTAATAAAACATATTGGTGGTTCTGTTGGAAAGGGTTGTCATTTCTGTAGGCGGTTCTGTTTTAATACCCGAGAAGGATGATTCCGAATACATACGCGCACTGGCCGATGTTCTGAGAAGGTGTGCCGAAACAGTTGACATAGCGGTCGTCTGCGGCGGCGGGAGGATCGCCCGCTATTATGC
>DAXF01000020.1 GCA_002506255.1 Methanomassiliicoccaceae archaeon UBA367 | reverse complement strand
GTCAAAGGGCCCGGCAAGATACGCGGGTCGGTTTTCTTCAATTCGCAAATGGCATTCAACAGGGATGTCAACATAATGTTCCTCAAAGCCTTGGGCAGAAAGAACATCAGCGTGGCCGACACCATGAGCGCCACAGGTGCCAGGGCTGTCAGGATAGCCAACGAAGTACCGGATACATGCGTTACCGCCAATGACATAAATGCCGAAGCAGCAGAGTACATAAAGGCGAATATAGAGCTTAACAGTCTCGATAACTGCATTCCGTCCAACAGACCTCTTGGCTCCCTTCTCGCTGAGAGCTCCTTCGACTATGTGGATCTTGATCCCTTCGGTTCCCCCGTGCCCTTCCTGCATGCCGCCATATCCGGATGCAGGAGGAACGGCATCCTCGCCGTGACGGCCACGGATGCTGCTCCTCTTTCCGGAGCTCATCGTGCCAAATGCGAAAGGAGGTATTCCGCCAGACCCCTTAGGGGGCCCATGTGCCACGAGATGGGGTTGAGAATATTGATGGGGTACGTGTGCAGGGAGCTTGCCCGTTTGGACAGGGGTATGGTGCCGTTGCTCTCATTCAGCGCAGACCATTACTTCAGAACGTACGTATTGGTGGAGAACGGGGCGGCCGCAGCCGACAGGTCCCTGTCCCAGATGGGGTATGCTTCCTACGATCAGACCACCATGGAAAGAGGCTTCGCATCCGATCCCGATAGAGATCACAAGTACGGGCCCATGTGGGGCGGAAGACTGTTCGATAAAGAGCTGCTGTCCCGGATGAGCCCGGAAGGCATGAGCGAACCTAAGAGATGCGCTTCTGTACTGGAGATGTGGAGGCAGGAGATCGATTCCGTGCCCTGGGTCTATTCCGTCGACGAGATCTCGTCTTTCACAAAAAAACCAACACCGAAGTTCGAGGATTTCATGGACGCTCTTCGCAGAAGAGGGGACGCATCGAGAACACATTTGGGCCCGGTGCTTTTCAAGACCTCTCTTCCTTTGCAGGATATAATCTCCGCATACAACGAGGCATATTCTGCAGGACATTGAGTGAAGCCGATAAATAGGGACAGCTTATTGTATGCCTTTGATACAATGCCGACCCTCGCGATTATAGGAGCCCAATGGGGCGATGAAGGAAAGGGCAAGATTACTGATTATCTCGCGGAGAACTCCGATGCGGTTGTTCGCTTCCAGGGAGGCAACAATGCGGGCCACACCATCATCATAGGTGAGAATACATTCAAGCTCCACACTTTGCCCTCAGGCATACTCAGGAAGGGCAAACTGGCCATAATCGGCAACGGCGTGGTAATAAACATGGCCGATATGACCGAGGAAGCAAAGCAGCTGACGGACGCCGGAATGACCCTTGATGACCTCAGGATATCCGACAGAGCCCATGTCATAATGAATTACCATAAGAAGCTGGACGGCGCAGAGGAATCCCGCAGAGGCAAAGTGGCTGTGGGAACCACTAAGAAAGGTATCGGCCCGGCATATCAGGACAAGATCGCCAGATGCGGCTTCAGAGCCGGGGATCTCCTTGAATCCGATCTTATAAGGGAGAAGGCCGGCGTTCTCCTGCCCATGAAGAACGAGCTCCTGGACATGTACGGCAGCGAGCGTTGCGGATGCACAGTGGATAAGATGTGCCAGATGTTCGAAACATGGAACGAGAGCTTCGGCAAATACGTATGTGATACATCCGTTCTCATAAACGATCTCATAGACAACGGCAAGAATGTGCTCTTCGAGGGCGCTCAGGGGTCCATGCTCGACGTGGACCACGGAACATACCCGTTCGTGACATCCTCTTCCACTGTCGGAGGCGGTATATGCTCTGGTTCGGGGATCGCACCGAATAGGATCAAGGAAGTGGTCGGCTGCCTGAAAGCATATACGACCCGTGTAGGGGAAGGTCCTTTCGTCACAGAGCTCCTGGGAGATGAGGGAGCGTACCTGCAGAGCAAGGGAGGGGAGTTCGGAACGACCACCGGCCGCGGCAGGCGCTGCGGATGGCTCGACCTCGTGGTCGCAAGATATTCTGCGAGGCTTTCGGGGATAACCCACTGGGCAATTACGAAACTGGACGTTCTGAATGGGTATGAGGAGATCAAGGTCTGCGTCGCATACGAGATAGACGGGGAGACCATCGATCACTTCCCGGCATCCATACGCAAACTGGAAAGAGCAAAGCCAGTGTACGAGACGCTGAAGGGCTGGAAGGACATGGCGGACTACGACGGAAGCTATAGGTCCCTGCCGCTGGAGGCGAAGGAATACCTCAGGTTCATCGAGGAGAGGACCGGCGTGCCCGTCGGCATAATAAGCATCGGGCCCGAGAGGTCCCAGACCATCGACGTCTACAAGAAATGGTGGCCGGCTCAGGAACAGTGAGCTAAAGAAGGGTCATCTGAAAGCGTTCATCAAACACGGGGCACGAGCCGAACATGTTCGCAGTCTCGCTTATTTCCCCTTGATCTCATCTGATATCGGGCAAAGGCTTCCGGATCACGACCTGAAAGG